>JBNMNM010000034.1:0-13449 GCA_051275585.1 bacterium
AAACTCATCCAGCAAAATATCCAAACCAAAAGTTCTACTTACCTTCTTTCTGTAAAAGTTCTTCAAGAAAAGAATAATGGAATTAATTTTTCTATGAGGTTACAAGGAAAAGTTAATTTACAGGCATTGAAACCTCTTCTTGAAAAACTAAGTATTCCACAAAAAAATGCCCCTTGGTATAAGGTTACTCTTCTAGTTGAAGGGGATTATAATGTACCAAAAAGTTGGTTAAAAAAACGATTACGTTTATTCCACCTAAATCTTAATCGGATGTTTCATATTCCAGTAGATCCAGCATTGGAAAAAGTACCTCTTTCAACAGAGAAAACTCAATTGATGTTTAAACAGTTTTCTCAAAGTTCGATTATTTATCTTCTCCAATTTAAAAAAGAACTCAAACCAAAAAAATTAGAGAATCAAGATCAATCAAGCGATACAGCAAAAGAGCAAGACCAATCAAGTGATACAGCAAAAGAGCAAACTAGCTCTCAAACAGCTCAAACAAATCTTCTTTCAGAAAAAATTAAAAAGATTAGTCTACGTATTTTTAAGAAAACGGGTTTTCAGGAATTAAACTCGTTTGAATTAATTCTTCCTAAAGCAATTACTCGTGAAGAACTAAAAAGTAAAAAAACGGAAATTTTTAATCAATTTCTAAAATTGTTCTCTTTAGAATCATTAAAAACCTCAATTTATGAACAAGGAACTGAATCAAGCCTTGTATTTGAAGTTAAAGGACTATCAATACCCTATGCTCGTGACCAATTTGAAGAAAAAATTTTAAAGCAAAAAATGATTCGGAAGTTTCAAATTGGAAGTTTGACAAGTGAAAGTGTTACTTATCGTATCCAAACTCGTTCATCATCAGAGAATGTATTACGATGGCTAAATCGTCTTCCATCAATTCCGTTTAAAATTCAAAGTCAATTATTGAAAGAAGAGAATAAAATTAAAATTGAAGTTGAGTATCTTCCAACAGTGAAAGCGATTCCTGCAAAAACGTGGGTTGCTGATTTTCAAACGATGGAAAATATTCGAAAAACATTTAAAATGCCATTTATCACTGATGATAAACTTCCAAAATTTTATGAGATAGAGAGTAACAATAATAGTTGGCAGGTAAATGAGTTGTCTCTTAATCAACTTTTAGTTGGAAATATTGTATCTCGTACTGATGAGGATATTTTTCGTGTTGCAATTCCAGAAGGAACAAAAAAAGTCAAAATTGAGTGGGCGAGGTTAGTAAAAACAAACTTACGTCCTGAAATTCGGATTTATGATCATGAACTAAACTATTTAACTGGCTATCAATTACCTAAAAAGCATCGCTATGTTACATTTCCTTATCAATTTCAGGGAAATACGCCTCAATATTTGTTTATTCGGATTCTTGATCGAGTTGGCTTTATTCAAGGAGAACCAGGAGGATATAAATCATATCAATACTATCTCCGAGTGACTGTTCCTGAAAAAAATCAAATAAAGAAAACACCTTAACTATGAGAAAGTAAGGTAAGAGGCTGATAAAATATTTGAGTAGGAGTATTTTGAAGCTGTTGTGTGATTAATGTTGCAACTTCCTTTGGTTGCAACATCTTCTCTTTCGGAAGGTGGTTTGGAAGTTGATCAAAAAACGGAGTATTTACACTTCCTAATTGATACAACCAAACTCTTCCTCCTTCCTGATGAATCTCTTTTTGTAAAGAGCCAGCAAAATAGGAAAGTCCAGCCTTTGCAGATCCATACAGTGTATTTTTAGGCCAAGTTTGCTCTACTCCAGCAGATCCAAGGAAAACAAGGTCATAAGTAGGAGATTTCAAATTTTGGACAATGCGAGCAAAAGCAAATGCTGATTTGAGATTACCGTTCATAACCTCATCCCAGTCATTCATTGTAATTTTACTCGATTTTTTTAGAATTCCCTTTCCTGCTGCATGAATTCCAATATCAATACTTTCAATCCTATTTCGTAAGCTTTTTAAGACAGATTGAATATCTTTCTCATGATGTAGAGAGGGCGTTGTGATCCATTGCTCTTCAGGTAAAGACAAATCTTGAGCTAATGCCTCTAATTTTGTTTGGTTTCGTCCTAATAGATAAACCTTTGCACCAGCAGTAGAACAAGTTTGAGCTAAGTGAGAACCTAATCCACCTGTTGCTCCAAAAATCACAACATTTTTTCCTTGCATTATGCGTTTCCTTCCTTGCGAATCAATTTATTAATATAGAATTCAGCGGCTTTGTATGAGCTTCTTACCAATGGCCCACTTGCAACATACTGAAAACCCATTTCTAGCCCCAATTCCTCATATTTTTTGAATTGATCAGGATGAACATATTCAATTACAGGAAGTTTCTTCTTATTGGGTTGTAAGTATTGTCCAATGGTTAAAAAATCAACATTGACCTTTCTAAGATCACGCATTGTTTCTAAAACTTCTTCTTCTGTCTCACCTAATCCAATCATAATCGAGGATTTTGTGTAAGCATCTAAGGTATGCTTTTTCATATAATCTAAAACATCGAGTGATTGTTGATATCCTGCTCTTGGATCTCGAACTGTTTCTGTTAATCGTAAAACACATTCAATATTATGAGCTAAGACTTTTGCTTTACTATTCACTACTTCTTGAATTAAAGCTTCTTCTCCTCGAAAATCTGGAATTAATGCTTCAATCAATAACTCAGGATTTGCTTGCTGAATTACATCAACACACTCTCGAATGTGTTTTGATCCTTGATCTTCTAATTCATCTCGATCAACAGTAGTTAGAACAACATATTTTAAGCCCATTCCTTTCACTGTTTGAGCCAGCTTTTGTGGTTCTGAAGCATCAAGAGGAGCAGGCGTTTTAGCTGTTTTTACAGAGCAAAACCTGCATCCACGAGTACAAGTATCACCCATCATCATAAAGGTTGCGGTGCGAGAATTCCAACATTCACCAATATTTGGACAACCAGCTTCTTCACAAACGGTTGCCAAACCTAAAGTTTTTCGTTGTTCTCTAAGGTGTTGATAATTCTCACCTCTAGGAATGGTTACTTTTAACCAGCTTGGTTTTCTCATTGGTTTTGCTTCTTCTACTGCCATCACTACCTTTTGCAATTCTGTTCAAATTCTTTCATTATGCAAAAAACAATCTGCATTTTTCTGTTAATAACTCATACAAAGTTCTAGCGTGCATCAAATAAAATTACCACCTATTCGGCTTATTCCGTATCAAAAATTTTCTGCCAGCCAAAATATGGCAATTGATGAATATCTATTGAATCAAGGAATTCCTGCACTTCGTTTTTATGGGTGGAAGCAACCTACTGTTTCTTTTGGTAAAGCAAAACCAAATTTGAATAGTATTGATCTTGAAGTCTGTAAAAAGAATCAATTTGATGCTGTTGTTCGTCCTACTGGAGGAAAAACGGTTCTCCATGATCTTGAATTAACGTATGCATTTATTGTTGATGGAAGTTTTTTTCCAAGTTCTATTGTAGAAAGTTATCAAATTATTAGCAGAGCTTTATTACGTAGTTTTCGAGAACTTCAACTTCCTGTTGATATGAAAGAGGAAAAAGATATTTTAGGGAATACATCAATTTGTTTTAAAGAGGTTTCTTCTTTTGAAATTACAATTGATCGAAAAAAATTAGTGGGAAGTGCTCAGTATCGTAGAAAAGGAAGGATTTTACAACATGGGTCAATTTTACTTCAAATGCGTTGGGATTTGTGGAAACAGTTATGGAGACTACCTAAAGATTCAACAGAATTAATGGATCGTGTAACTTGTGTTCAAGATCACTTAGACGTTTTGCCTTCAATACAAGAACTGCAAGATAGTTTATCAAAGGCATTTCAAGAGGAGTTTCAAACAGAATTGATTCTTCAAGATCTTACTCAGGAGGAGTTAACTCAGATAGAGCAACTCCAACCTAAATATCATTGGGATGAGTATATAGCTAAAACAGACCACTAATGTGAAAATCAAATTTACCACTTGATTCTCCATCTAATTTATCGAGTTTTGTTCCGTACTCAAACCGTAAAACTCCCATTGGAGTAATCAAGCGAATTCCAGCACCAATACTTTTTCGATAATAACCAAAATCTTTTTTGGCTCCTGTAATTTCGTACATTCGATTTTCTGACCAGACATTACCTGCATCAAAAAAGATTACACCACGCATATTCTGTCCTTCTCTTGTTAATGGGAAGAGAAGTTCTAAGTTTAATATACTCTGGTATGTTCCATAAACATGAGTATTATAATAAGTGTAATCACTAGTATTGTAAGCATCTGAACTAGCATCTGCTAAGTCCGTAGAACTAAATCCTGAAGCTGTTTCTGAAGTAGAAGAAGCACCTTGAATTTCACTATATTCAAAACCTCGAACAGTTGTAATTCCACCAATTCTAAATCGACGAGCTGTTGAAATTTCTTTACTTGGATTACTTTGTTCTAAAACAGATCCTCGATATTTTGCCATAAATACAACTCGTTTAGAGCTGGTTAATGATTGAAAATAACGAGCTGTAAAATCATATTGACGATACTCTTCAGTACCACCTAAACCACCACCAACTTGTTCTATCGCAAAACTAATCTCACTACCATCAGAAGGAAATTGAGGATTATTGACAGTACTATAAGAAAGTAATGCTCGACCACTTCGATACTGCGAAACAGTTTCATTATCAAGAAGTAATAATCCTGTAGCATCTGCATTTAGGTAATCAATATCTCGATAAGCATAACGAAGTGATGTTGTAAGACGATTCCAAACTGGAACTCCAAGTGTATATTGGAAACCTTGGGTTAAGGTATCATAATAATCATCAGAGGTAGATTGGTAGAAAATATTGAAACTAGAATATAATTTTTTTCCAAAGAGATAAGGCTCTGTAAATGTAAAATTATATTTTTGCGTCGATTTACTAGACCACTCTCCAGAAAGAGCAACTGTTTGACCACGGCCTAAAAAGTTCTTCTTAGTAACATTAAGAATAACACTAGTTCCACCTGTTTCAGAGTAGGTTAGGGATGCAGTGAATGTTCCTGTCTGTGTTTCTTGTAGAAGGATATTGTAATCTAACTCTGTATTCGAACCAATCTTTTCAGTTTTGGTTTGAACTCCCATTCCAGGAGTGAAGTAACCCAATCTAGTAATAGATCTTATACTACGACGAAGCTTTACCCCATTATAAAGTTCATTATCGTGAATTTTCAATTCTCGACGAACTACATAATCTCTAGTCTCGTGATTTCCATGAATTTCTACTCGGCGAATGTAGACTTTTTCATTTCGAATAACTTTATAAGTTAAATCAACAGTTCTTTTTTTCTTATTTTGTTTGCTTTGAGTTAAAACTCTTGAAAATGCATATCCTCGTTCAAGATATCGGTCACTGATTAGGAAACGATCTTGATTTTGTTGGAAAGGATTAAAAATTTCACCTTGTTGAAGGGTCATTTTTTTAATGAGATTTTCCTTTTTGAAAAGTAAAGGAAACTTTCCGCTAGAAACAATATCAATTTTTCCAGTATAAAATTGCTCACCTTCTTCGATATGAAGATCAACAATCACTTTTGAGTAATCAGGATTAACAATTAAACGAATTCGTGGTTTATTAATCTTGATATTAATAAATCCATTTTGAACGTAGTGTCGATAAATTAACCCTAAATCACTGTTAATTCTAGCTTCATCATACACACCCGTACTAGAAGACATCCAAGAGAAACAATCAACTTCCCCACTCTGTAAAAGTCTTTTAATATCAAGAGGAAAGAAATGTTTTGTTCCTGTGATATTAATTTCTGTTAAATAAACTTTTGGAGCTTCTTCAACAATATAAGTTAATTCGATAGAAGCATTATTAACAGCCTTTAATTGATAGCTAACTTTTGTTCGGAAAAGTCCTTCTTCTCGATATAATGCTTGAATTGCCTCAACATCTTTCTTCACCTTTTTAATATCAATCATATTATAAAGATGAACACTCAAAGCTTCTGTCAGAGTCGTCAAAGAAATTTTTTCATTTCCACGAATAGTAAGAGCTGTAATTCGAGGTTTTTCTAAAAATTGATAAGTTAAAATCAATTTTCCTCGAGCATCTTTTTCTACATGAACTTGAATATCACGAAAATAACCAAGTTTATACAAAGCTTTAATATCATTTGTAACAACTCTTGGAGATAATTTTTCTCCAATTTGGGCACTCATAGTAGAGTAAAGTAACCCCTTTTCGATTAACTTTGTTCCTTTAACTTGAATCTTAGAAATGGTGCCTTGAATCTGATATGCGCGTTGTTGAGCAGATGCAGAAGAAATAGAACCAGTAAGAAAAATAAAAAAGAATAAGGAATAAAGAAATAACTTAAGAAAAGGTGGTGTTTGATGATTATTCGACAAGGACTTTTCAATCATACTAAATTGTAGGGGTTTGGATTATCTAAGAGCAAGATTTCCATGCGAAAGTTCTAAGCAAAAATCAAGGCTTTCAGCTAATATTTTATTATGAGTAACCATAATTAGTGCCTTACCTTGCTCTTTACATACATTAAGTAATAAATTTCTAATTACTTCTCCTGTATTTTCATCAAGATTTCCTGTTGGTTCATCAGCAAGAATGATAGAGGGAGAATTAATTAAGGCTCTAGCAATTGAAATTCGTTGTTGTTCTCCACCAGATAATTTTGATGGTTTATGAAAAGCACGATGATCCATTTGAACTTGTTTTAGAAGTTCTTGTGCTTTTTTTTCAGCTTTGTTTGCAGACAGTCCTTGGATCAAGGCTGGAAACATAATGTTTTCTAGTGCTGTAAAATCTGGAAGCAATTGGAAAAATTGGAAGATAAATCCTATTTCTTTGTTTCTCCAATCTGCTAATTTATTTGAGTTATATGTAGAAATATTTTTTCCATGAAACTGGACAGTTCCTTTTGTAGGCTTATCTAAGCCACCTAAAATATTAAGAAGCGTACTTTTTCCACATCCTGAACGACCAATAATTGCTGTTGACTTACCTGTTTGAAAAGCAAAATTGAGTCCATGTAAGATTTCTAAGTGTTCTCCGCTTCCATCTGTAAAGGTTTTTCCCAGCTCCTGAACTTCTAAAATATTACTCATATCGTACTCCTTGAGCTGGATCGATTTGTGCGGCCTTATAGGAAGGAAGAATTGTTACAAAGAAACAAATTAGAAATGATACAATGGCAACCGTTACAATTTGCCAAGGCTCAATCATCATTGGAATTTTATCTCCTCCTGGATATACACCAGCAGGAATATCAATGATTTTGTAATTTTTCACAATCAAGCAAATAAGTAAGCCTCCAATCAAACCAACAATAGTTCCAATTAATCCAATCAAAGATCCTTGAATCATAAAAATCTTGAGAATGGAAAGATTGGTTGCACCCATTGATTTTAGAATTGCAATATCCTTTGTTTTTTCGATCACTAACATAATTAATGAGCCGATAATATTAAAGGATGCAACTAGGATAATTAGTGCGAGGATAATGGCTAATGCAAAGGTTTCTAATTTCAATAAAGAAAAGACATTTTTATTAAAATCAATCCAAGTATTAATTTTATAAATAAAAGTTAAAATATCTCTTAACTTCTTTTTATGTGCGGCTGCATTTTGAGGGTCATTAACATTGATTGCTAAACCCGTGATACGAGTTCCTAAGCGGAAGATTTTCTGAGCCTGTCGAATATGAGTATAAGCTAAAACTTCATCATACCCTGAAATTCCTGATTCAAAAAATGCAATGACTCGAAAAAGTTTTACCCGAGGAAGTCGTCCCATTGGGGAAACTCGTTCTTCAGAAGAGATCATTCGAATGACATCGTTTCGATTTACATCTAAAGCATCAGCAAGTTGGCGACCAAGAATAATTCCAGATAGCTTTCCTTTTCGAACTTTTCCTCTTCGAGTTGTATAAACTGTATATGTTGGTGAAAGTTCTCGAATAATGGCTTCAACGACTTCTTTTGATGGCTTTTTATCTTTTTTCCGAAGCTGTTTCAGTTCTGCTTGAATTTTTTGATCTAGCTTAACACTTGTTTTTGAAGAACCTAAAATCTGAATTTTTTCTTGAATTTCTTTTGCTAAAGTATCTTCATATTTTTTTAGGTCTTCTTTGCTTTTTCGAGTTAGGCGGATAAATGGATGAAGAGTTTTTGCTATAATTTCTTGTTCTGGATCAACACCACGAATAAGAGCACCTCGTGGTTTTCCTTTTCCCATGACTAACGATTGGTTCATGGTGAAAGGAGTCACAGATTTTGCTTTGATATGGTCTTTAATTTCTTTTGCAACTTTGTTATAATCCTTAAACCCTTCAGAGCCAAATGTATAAGATCGAACTGTAATGTGTGGATTTGCTCCCATCAATGCTTTTCGTAAATCATGGGTAAATCCATTCATTACAGATAAAACAACAACTAAAGCCATTACACCGAGAGCAACACCAATAATAGAAATTGTAGTGATGATCGAAATGGAACGATCTTTACGAGGACTTCGTAAATAACGAAGTGCTACAAACTCTTCATAAGCCAAATGAGCTACCTAGATAAAAACTTTGTAAAAACTAAATATTCAACTTAATGTGTTCTTATTTTAGAAAGATTGTCAGTTTGCTTACTATGTTTGTTCTTTGAGCGTCAAGGTCAATTCCTTTCATCAAATAATGGAGTTGGATAAATTCCTTGGTTAATAATATTTTGTAATTTAGCAACAACAATTGGTTTATCCTCTGGGAAAGTTACCCCAATCCATTGCTCATTTGTTTCTAAAATTTTTACTTGAATCTTATTTTTTTGAATTTCTTCATCAATTGACGTTGTAATATAGAATTCACCTTTTTCTGATTCAAGATGTTCCTCTAAAAATGTGTGAAAGCCCTTTTCTAGTACATCAAAAATAGCTGGAGAGAATCCCCAAAAGTTCATTGAAACAGGAGATTCATTTGGCAAAATACCTTGATTTTCTTTTCCAAAAACAATTTTTCCATCTTCTCGATGAACATTTCCGCACTCATTAAGTTCAACTAAGTGCCCATTTTGGATTGTTGCAACTCCACGAGAAACGGAACCATGATCTGAAAGCGTATTTTTTAATTGATAAGCCACCATGCAAAATTCACTAGAGTCATGAGACATTGTTTGTAAATATTCGCTCATTACTTGAAATGCAGTTTTTCCATAAAAATCATCAGCATTGATTACAGCAAATGGTTCTTGTATTTTTTCTTTTGCAACTAAAATGGCATGACCAGTTCCCCAAGGTTTAACTCGACCTTCTGGACATTTAAAACTTGAAGGAAGTGCATCTAATTCTTGAAAAACATATTCAATTTGAATTTTGTCTTGGTAAACATTGCCGATTTTTTCAACAAATAATGATTCAATGCTTTTTTTTATTACAAAAACAATTTTTTTAAATCCTGCCTGAATTGCATCATAAACAGAGTAATCAAGAATTACCTCTTGATTAGGGCCTACAGGATCAAGTTGTTTTAAGCCTCCATAACGAGACCCCATTCCAGCAGCTAAAATCACAAGCGTTGGTTGCATTTCTTTTCCTTTTCTTTCAAAGTGTGTTTTAAAAAGTGGGCTATACTACAGAAACTTTTATAAAAAAAATATTGAATCGCATTTTTCTAATGTTGAATTTATTTAACTTGATCTCTTGGAGGCGATGAACTCGTCAAGTCTTCAGTTCCAAAAACGGTTTTTTCCTAACATTACTACCCAAGAGTGGAATGATTGGAAATGGCAATTAAGAAATAGGATTAAAACTTTTGATGAACTAGCAAGAGTTTTTTCTTTATCCAAAGATGAAATTCAGGCTGTGAGTGAACATCAAGATAAGCTACCAATTGCAATTACACCGTATTATGCTTCTCAGCTTCATTTTCACGACCCAGAACAACAATTACGAAAAACAGTAATACCTCGTCCAGAAGAGTTTCTAGTTTCTGAAGGAGAATTGATTGATCCTTTAGGTGAAGATGATTTATCACCTGTTCGATCGATTGTTCATCGTTATCCAGATCGAGTTCTATTTTTGGTGACGCAAAATTGTGCGGTTTATTGTCGATATTGCACTCGTTCCCGTTTGGTTGGTAAAACAGAAGAACGTTTTTCTCGCAGTAATTGGAAAGAGGCTATTCAATATATTAAGGAAACACCTGCAATTCGTGATGTATTAATTAGTGGTGGTGATCCATTATTTTTAGATGACCAATGGATTGAGTGGCTTCTTCAGGAATTACGATCAATTCCTCATGTTGAAATAATTCGGATTGGAACCAAAGTTCCTATGGTTCTTCCTCAAAGAATTACTGATAATTTATTGAACATTATTAAAAAGTATCATCCTGTTTATTTTAGTGTTCATGTCACCCACCCCAATGAACTTTCTCCTGAAAGTCGAAATGCTTGCGAAAAAATAGCAAATGCGGGAATTCCAATGGGATCACAAACCGTTTTATTAAAAGGTGTAAATGATTCGGTTGAAATAATTCGTTCCTTAATGCAAAAGTTGCTTTATTGTCGGGTTCGTCCTTATGCACTATATCAATGTGATCCTGTTTATGGTTCGTCACATTTTCGAGTTCCAATTGAACAAGGATTAGAAATTTTGCAAGGACTTCGAGGACATACAAGTGGGTATGCTGTTCCTCACTATATTATAGATCCACCAGGTGGCACTGGAAAGATTGCATTAACCCCAGATGCAATTTTAAAACGAACAGAAAAAGGATATCACTTTAAGAATTGGCAAGGAAAAGAGGTCTTCTATTATGACCCCATTTCAGATAAATCAAATTTTAGTGATGATTCACTTGCTTAGGGTATCCAAAACCTAATAGTTATGCTAACTCGACTGAAAACAAAATCTGACCTTCAGAAGTACTAATTTCATTCTGTTTGTTACACGGAGAACAAGTATGTCTAACGGACAAAACCCTTGGGGTGGTGGCGGAAAACGCCCTCCTGAGCTAGATGACTTTTTAAATAAAGGAATCAAAGGAATACTAAACTTTTTTAAAAAACCTGATAATGACGATAAAAAAGGAAATGCTAAAATAATCGGAATGGTTATTATTGGATTACTGATTTTTCTAGGGGGGAAGTCTTTCTACCAAGTTCAGCCTGGTGAGCGAGGAGTTGTTCTTCGATTAGGTGTTTATAACAAAGAAGCACAATCTGGTTTGAATTTCCTAGTTCCATTAGTTGATAAAGTAACCATTATTAATGTTCAAAGAATTAATAAGGAAACTTTTGGAACAAGAACTAGAGTTAGTAATCGATTTTCAAGATTATCTGGTGATCGAGAAATTGAATCTTTGATGTTAACTGGAGATAAAAACGTAATTCAGTTTAACTGGGAAGTTCAATATCGAATTAGTGATCCTAAAAAGTATCTCTTTGAAGTGAAAGATCCAATTTCAACACTTCGAGATATTTCTGAATCTGTAGTTCGTCGTTTAGTTGGAAATCGTGCTTTTGATGTGATTCTTTCAAGTCGAAAAACACTTTCAGGTCTATCGAAAGATGAAATGCAGGGGTTATTAGATAAATATAAAACAGGAATTACAATTCAGACAGTACAGTTTTTGGATGTAAATCCTCCTATTCCTGTACGACCAGCATTTAATGAGGTGAATAAAGCTGATCAGGATCGAATCCGATTAGCAAATGAAGCTCGTGATATTGCAAGTAAAAAACTTCCGAAAGCAAAAGGACAAGCACAACAAGTGATTCTTGCTGCTGAGGGATATTCCTTTCGTAGAGAAAATAGGGCAAAAGGGGATATTGCTAGATTTAATAAAATTTTAGTTGCTTATAAAACGGCAAAAGATGTTACACGATGGAGACTTTTTATTGAAATGATGCAAGATGTCATTCCAAAACTTAAAGAAGTTCATATTATTGACAAGCAAACAGGAGTACTTCCATTAGTAAATCTAGGTGTTAAATCTACAGGACTCAAAGGAGGGAAAAAATGAAATCACCTCTAGCAATGATTATCGCTATTGTCGTTCTCTATAGTGCCTTTAATAGTTTCTTTATTATTACTGAAGGGAAACAAGCGATTGTTACACAGTTTGGAAAGCCTGTTGATAAGCCTATTAGAAAAGCAGGTATATTTTTTAAAATTCCATTGATTCAGAAAGTTCTTTTTTTTGAAAAAAGAATTATCAAGTGGGATGGAGAAAAAAGTGAAATCTCAACTAACGATAAAACGTTTATTTGGGTTGATACAACAGCTCGTTGGCAAATCGAAAAGCCACTTGTTTTTTATAAAAGCTTGAATAATGAAGTACGAGCCAATGCTGTTTTAAACGGTTTGATTAATGGTGCTGTTCGAGATTTTATTCAAGAAAATGATTTAATTGAAATTATTCGAAGTTCTGATTGGAAACTTGAATATACTGCAACAAAAGAAGAAAGCAGTCAGGCAGGAAATCAGTCTGAGAAACCTGTTAAATTAGGACGAGATCAATTTTCTCAACTTGTACAAAAAGAAGTTCAGCGTAAAACAAAGAATTTAGGTGTAAAAATCTTAGATGTATTAATCAAGCGTGTTAATTACATCGATACCGTTCGAGAAACTGTTTATAATCGAATGATTTCAGAGCGGAAACAAAAAGCAAGTAATTTACGATCTCTAGGAGCTGCGGAACAAGCGAAGATTCTTGGAGAGATGAATAAAGAATTGGATCGAATTAGTTCAGGTGCTTATCGAAAGTCTCAAGAGCTTCGAGGGGATGCTGATGCAAAAGCTACTTTGATTTATGCAGGATACAAAAAAGATCCAGAATTTTACAAGTTTTATACAACACTTGAAGCCTATCGAAAATCACTGGGGAAAAACACTCGGATTATTCTTGATAGTAAAGCAGACTTTTTTAAGTTGTTAAAAACAGCTAAATAGTGTTTTGAAGGGAATTGCTTTGATAGCAATTCCTTTCTTCCTACCTTATACTTCCTTCTAGCAAAGACCGATCTAGCGAAAAACCTTTGTTGTTTGTCCTTTATACATTTTTAGAATTTGAACATTTTTTACAAGTTCACCATTTTCTAAAGCAGTAATATTCCCACTCAAGACTTTGACTTTATCCAATTTCTGGATTGCCTCTCTTAATGCCTCTCGATTGTGATTTTTAGGATCATTCAATAAAGAAGTTAAAACTTGTAATGCTTCATATCCATACAGAGTATAAACTGTAGGTTTTTGATAATACTTTTGATGGTTATAAAATTTCCAATGTTTTTCAAAGAATGGTTGCAATGCTGTATCACTTTGACCAACTGAAAATGTATCTGCAAAACGCAATCTTGCAACACTCTTCAATAGAAAATTTTGAGAATGATTAAGTTCGCTACCACCTAAAATCCATACTTTTTCAGAATCATAAACTCTGGCAAAAG
>JBNMNM010000035.1:0-13405 GCA_051275585.1 bacterium
ACTTTAAAGTCTCTAGTACAGATAAAGAAGAACATATTCGTGATGTAGAAAAAAAGCTAACTTCAACATTTGAGGAGTTAGGCTCGAAATCAGTGGATTCTCAAGATAGTTTCAAAGTGGCTTTAAAGCTCGCTGATGAATTAGTCCGAAAAGAAGGTTCTTCAGAAAATAATTACGAAAAAATTGAAGTTCGATTAAATGAATTGCTTGAATCGTTAGAAAAAGTTTGCTAGTATTTCTGCTCTGTTGTGTGTGTGGTCTTATTTTGAGCCTTAAAAATAAGAAAGGGTTCGGTCTCTGTTAGTGGTGTGCATGCCTTTTTTTTTAAGGAAGCCTAAAACTATTATTCACTGTTCCCACCTGAACTATGTGGTTCTGAATATCCATTCACACGACAAAGTAGTTTCCCTTCTTAGGAACAGCTGAAAAATAACTTATACAACTTTATTTTTCCAAGCATTTAGTTTCATCATCAGCTAGATGAGATTTGTATAAGCTATTCTTTTTTGATCCTTACCTGATTATTTCAAAATTCCTTAATACTTCACTATTTGATATTAGTTGGCTGTTAATATAATTATTTATACTAATATCTTATGGTAAGATTGTTAATGCTTTCTTTTTATCATTACTATGATTACTTGGAATAATTTACGGTTGCTTTTTTCCTTAACAAAACCTCGAATTTTTATTGCAATTTCAATTACTGCTTTAATGGGGTTGTTGCTTCAAGAAAATGCTAACTATTCTTTTGCCATTTGGTTCTCTGTTTTTCTCTCTACAGCCTTATCAAGTGCAGGTTCTGCTGTTTTAAATCATTATTATGAGCGAGAAACCGACCAATTAATGGAAAGAACCAAAAATCGCCCTTTAGCTGTTGGAGCTATTCAACCACCACAATTAGCCAATTATTTTGGTTGGGGAATGATTGGTGTTGGAGTGTCTCTCGCATATGGAATTCAAGGTTGGCTTTCAGCGTTATTGTTAGCTACTGGAGCTTTAATTTACGTGATTGTTTATACTTTATGGATTAAACATACTTCTGTTTGGAATGTAACTATTGGAGGAGCATCTGCAAGTTTTGCTATTTTGGCAGGAAACACGGCAATTAGCGGAGAGATTAATCTTGGTGGAATAATTTTTTCGATTTTTTTATTTTTTTGGAACCCTGCTCATTTTTGGAATCTTGCGATCTACCTAAAAGATGATTATGCCCGTGCTAACATTCCAATGCTTCCTGAGCTGGTAGGTATAAAAAACACTCTTTATATTACGTTTGCTCATGCGGTTGTAATGGTAGGAGTATCATTAATTCTTGCAAAATATAGCTCGTTAGATTGGCTATACTTAAGTATTGCAGGGATTAGCGGCACTTTTTTTATTGGAATGAATATCCAAAATATTCTTCAAACTACTAAAAAACGCTGCTTGAGAAATTTTATTTTCTCAAATCTTTATCTGATTCTGATTTCTATTGGGATGAGCTTAGATATTATTTTCTTAGAAAGATAATATTAGGATTTAAGCTGTGTTGATGAATATATTTTTCAACACTTTTTTGTGGTGTTTTTGATTGAGTATAGCCTTTTGTTGCTAAGTCTCTGGTAACTGAATAATTCATTGTAGAAGATTCAATTCGAACTGAAATTGAATGGATTTTATACCAAAGTTGTTGTTCCTCTCGATATAGTTGAGCCTGTTCTGCTTCTAAATTTCCAAGAGAACGATAAAGAATCCAAATCTTATTTTTTTCATCAAACTTCCACGTTTTTTTCCACTTTTCTTTTTCAAGATCCTGAATCTTTTGAAGGATTTCTTTTTTCTCTAAGAAGTTCATTTCAGAAAAATAGTTAATAGTTTAGATTTATTGAGTGAGCAACCCTCTCTAGCTGTTTTTTATATGGCACTACATTCTTTCAATAGAGGTTCTGATGGAAACCGTTTTTGATCACAACATTACTGATAAAGAACTTCGATGGCTTGTAAGTTTTGGATCTATTGAAAAAGTCAAAAAAAAAATAAAGGGAAATTCTAACCCTGATTTTCATTTTAGAAAAATTTCCGATCTTTATCGGCACCGAAAAGACTACAAAAAAGCCTTTGAGTATGTTGAAAAAATGAGAGATTCAGAAGCTAAAACAAGACTAGGTGTATTCATCTATAAAGACGAACAGGGGCTAGTTTAAAAATGCAGTGTTTATTTTTTTTGATGGTATGGTTTATTTCTAGGAAAATTTTTTTTAGAAGATTTTATTCTACTAATTTTCTATTCTTTTTTACCATTAGAAAATTAGTAGATTTATAAAAATTGGAATGAAAAAATTATTTTAAGGCAGCACTAAAATCATTTTCTAAGTCTTCATAGTCTTCAATTCCTAGAGAAAGTCGAACTAATGAATCTGCAATTCCCATTTCTGCTCTTTTTTCTGCACCAGCTTCATGAAAAATTGTGTGTGCTACAGGAATAACTAAAGTTCGGTTATCACCTAAATTAGTCGCTGAAATGGCTACATTGAGTTTATTAAGAACATCAAAGCAATCAAGGTCATCACTTAATTCAAAGCTTAATAATGCTCCAAAATGACGAAATAATGATTTTGCCGTTTCATGTTGAGGGTGATCTTCTAGTCCAGGATAATTAACTTTTTTTATTTTTGGATGATTTTGAAAAAATTTAGCAAGTTTGAAAGCATTGCTACATGATCTTTCCATTCGTAGAGCTAACGTTTCTGAGCCAACAGAAATATGATGTGCGGCTTCTGGAGATAGTGCTGCACCAAAATCTCGTAATCCTTTTTTTCTAATTTGAGTAACACCCCATAATTTTGAATCTACATTTTTATAACTATCATAAATATTTGAAAACTTTTCCCAAGGGAAAACTCCAGTATCTGTAACAATTCCACCTAATGCATTTCCATGACCAGCAATATACTTTGTCATAGAGCTAACAACTAAACTTGCTTTGACTTTTTTAGGTTGGAATAAATAAGGGGAAGTCATTGTATTATCAACAATGTAAACGAGACTTTTTTCCTCACAAAAGGCCCCAATTCCTTCTAAGTCTACAATTTGTGTAACAGGATTAGCAATAGTCTCTACAAGCACTGTTTTTGTGTTTTCTTGATATGCATTTTGGACATTTTCTATTGAAGTTGCATCAACAAAGGTAACTTCAATTCCTTGAGCTACAAGAGTATTTAAAACACTGTTAGTATTTCCAAATAGAAAAGAGCTTGAAATAATGTGATCGCCTTTTCGTAAAAGAGCTAAAAAGGTTAATGAAATTGCGGACATTCCTGTTGAAAAAGCAACAGAAGCAACACCATCTTCTAGTTTAGTGATTTTTTCTTCAAGAGCTTTAATGGTAGGATTATTTTGTCTTGCATAAGCAAAACCAGCTTGTTTTCCTTGAAAAACATCAACTAAATCTCTTACATTTTCATACCCAAAAGCTACAGATGTATGAATTGGTTGATGAAGAGAGCCATGTTCTGGTTTTCGGAGCCGATCAGAATGAAGAATTGTGGTAGTAAATCCTGTTTTTTGCATTTTTGTAGACCAATCATATTATGAATGAAATATTTTGAAATCTGTGATCCTTGTTAATCTCTAAGATAAGATTATTCAGGATTCTCAAAAAATCAACAACATATTTTGATCTACAGTTAGCTAGTTGCAATCTTATTGAGGTTGTTTCTTTTTAAAATAATCGTAAATTGCGAGTTGGGCACGTACAACACACTCAGGAGATGTTTCTTTAAATTGGTTGGTTTGGTTTTTATCTAAAATTCTAACTTTTGTGTTATCAGACCAAAGAATATTTAGCATTTCTTTAATTTCTTGTTGAAGCTTAGGATCATAAATAGGGCATGTAACCTCAATTCGATTACTAATATTACGATACATCCAATCTGCGGAAGAGAGAAAATAACGTTCTTTTCCACCATTTGCAAAAATAAAAAATCGAGAATGTTCTAAAAAACGATCAACAATACTAATCGCTTCAATATTTTCACTAAGTCCTGAGACCCCTGCTCGTAGAGAACAAATTCCTCGAATGATTAAATGAATTTTTACGCCTGCTTGACTAGCTTCATACAATTTTTCAATGACTTGTTGGTCAACCAGATTATTCAATTTAAGAAAAATATAGGCAGGTTTTCCTTTATGTGCATTTTTGATTTCAGTATCGATAAACGAATTAATTGAATCTCGTGTTGTATAAGGAGATACAAGGAGATGTTCAAATTTAAAAACTCGATTACTGTTTTCAATACATTTAAAAACTTTATTAATTTCGCTTGCGATTTCTTTGTGAGAAGTTAGCAACAAACTATCAGTGTATAGATTTGCAGTCTCTTCATTAAAGTTTCCTGTTCCTGAACAAGCATAACGAACATGATGTGTTCCTTCCTTTCTTGTAATTAAACAAAGTTTTCCATGAACTTTCATAGAAGGAACACCAGGAACTACATGAACACCTTCTTCTTCTAATTTTTCTACCCAATTGATATTTGCTTCTTCATCAAATCTAGCTCGAAGTTCAATAACAGCCGTAACCATTTTTCCATTTTTTGCTGCATTAATCAAAGCACCTGCAACATTTGAGTTCTTTGCAAGACGATAAATAATAATTTTAATGGATGTAACTTTTGGGTCAATTGAAGCTTCACGTAATAAATCAATGAAGTAATGAAAAGAGTGATAAGGATAATGAAGAATGAAATCTCGTTTTTTAATCTGAGAAAGTAAACTCTTTTTTAAATCAATATCCTTGTGTGGAATAGGAGGAAGTGAAGGGTAAACCAAAGAGTTTAAACCAAAATTAGGGAATTTAATAAAATCTTTAAAGTTATGATAGCGTCTACTGCTTGGAGTAAAAGATTGCACTACCTCTAAGCTTTCTTTACCTAAGTTTAATTTTTTAATTAATACATCAAGAAGAGTTTTTGACATTTGTTCGTCATAAATGAATCGAACGGGAATTCCTTTTAATCTACGCTTTAAACTTTTTGAAATTTTTTCCACGAAGCTATCTAATACATTTTCTTCAATATCTAACTCTGAATCACGAGTAATTTTGAATGTATATGCTTCAATTTGATCGAATTTGAAGATTGAGAAAACATCTGCCAAGCAATAGCGAATAATATCATCAAGCATAATGATAAAGTTCTTTTCATCCTTAGATGGCAGAATCACTAAACGAGGAAGTAGTTTTGTTGGAATTTCAATCAGTGCAAAATGATCTGAAGAAGGATCTTTTTTATTAATTAAATGAACAGCTAGATAAATCGAATGATCTTTTAAATTAGCTCTATGTTTAATTCCATCAAGCATAATTGGCATGATGGTTGGTCGTACTTCACTGTGAAAATACTCTTTAACATACAAACCTTGTTCATGACTCAAACTACGTTCATCAATAACAAAAATATTTTCTTTTTTAAGTTCATGAAATAGTTGGTAGTAAATTTCAGCAAACTTTTCTTGTAACTGTTTAATGATTTTTAGAAGTTTTTTTAATAATTTTTTAGGGTCTTCATTTTGAATTTTTTTTCCAGCATCTTGTAATTTAATTAATCGTCGAACATTTGCAATTCGAACTCGAAAAAATTCATCAAGATTATTAGAAAAAATTCCTAAAAATTTAATTCGCTCTACAAGTGGAACACTTGGATCAGCGGCTTCTTGGAGAACTCTTTCATTAAAAGAGAGCCAACTTACTTCTCGATTAAAAATATCTTTTGCTGTGATTTTCATAATATCATTCATGTTGTAATCCTTTTTCAGATTCTTAAAGAACAGGTTCTTTCAGTAGTTATAGTTATTCCTTAACCTTTAACTATTTGGAAAAGATTAAGGAATAGTTACTATTTGAAAAAGGGAATTATTAGATTTGTGTACTGTTACAATATATGGAGGTGTAACAGTCTTTAGGTGAAAAAAAACAGGAAAACTACAATAACTCTGCGGCAATTGCAGCCAGTTGACTTCTTTCACTAATTTCTAATGTGATATGTCCTGAAATAGATTGTTTTTTTAATCGCTCAACGACATAAGTTAAGCCATTGCTTGATGAATCTAAGTAAGGATTATCAATTTGGTAGGGATCACCTGTAAGTACAATTTTGGTGTTTTCTCCTGCACGACTTACGATTGTTTTGATCTCATGAGGTGTGAGGTTCTGAGCCTCATCAATAATGACATAATTTCCATGAATGGAACGTCCACGAATATAAGTTAAAGCTTCAAGTTCAATTACTCTAGCCGCAAATAGTTTATCCATTTTTTCGATTGATTCCTTTTTCTCACCTTTTGAGCCATCTTTCATAAGAAAACTTAAGTTATCAAAAATAGGCAACATCCACTGAGCCAGTTTTTCATCCTTATTTCCTGGAAGGTAACCAATATCATTTCCTAAAGGAACAATAGGTCTAGAAACTAGAATTTTATCATGTAACTTATTTTTATGAATTGATTCTAATCCAGCAGCTAAGGCTAGTAATGTTTTTCCTGTTCCAGCTTTTCCTACTAATGTAACTAAATTGATTGAAGGATCCATTAGAAGGTTTAAAGCCATTATTTGTTCAGAGTTTTTGGCTTTAATACTCCAAATTTTTTCTATTTTATCATTTAGTGTAACTAGTTTTGTTGGATTAACAGCTTTTACAATAATTCGATTCTTTGGAAGATCTTCATCAATTAAAGTAATAAATTCATGAGGAAGAAAATTAAACCCTTCTATTTCAATATAAAGTTTTTCACGAACCTTTGTTAAAATTTCTGTAGGAAAGTGAAGAGTTCTGTGGCCTGTATAAAGTTCATTAATATTGACTTTTTGTCCTTCAAAATCAGCTACTTTTATTCCTAATGCATCAGCTTTAATTCTAGAATTAATATCCTTAGATACAAAAACAATACTAGGATCACCTGTAAAAATTTGAAAAACAGCTTGAATCATTCTGTTTTCAGCATGTTTTGTATCAAGCTTATTGCTTAATGGTGCAGTATGAACAGCGATTATTTGCAAGGTACTACCATTTTCCATAGTAATCCCTTTTGATAAGTTTCCAGTAACTCGTAACTCATCAAGACGACGAATAACTTCCCTAGAATTTCTTCCTAACTCATCATTTCTACGTTTAAAACGATCAAGTTCTTCAATCGCAACTAGAGGGATAATAACAATATTATCGGGGAAGGCTAATAGTGAGTCAGCACTATGTAATAAAATGTTGGTATCAAGGACAAATTTTTTTTTCATAAATTAAGGTAGGGTTATAATAAGGGCTTGAAAATGCAGAGCGTTGAAAAGGAATCTACTGATGAATTTTTGATAATGGAAGAGGAAAAAATAAGAGTTTTGTCCTCTTTTTTATAATAAGTTAAATAGTAGGAATAATAACGAAAATTGGTTAAATTATTTTTGAATACATTCAAACTCTAATACAGGAAGATAAGTTTTTTGTTTTGTTTTTATTGAAATAACATACAAACCAAGTTCTTTTAAGCCTTGTAATGCTTTACTTTGATTTTTTGGAATACAATGAACTTGAACTGTTCCATGTGTTGTTGGTGCAAGGTGATATGGTAATTCAGGGTTAGAATGAAGTAAGACAGAAAGATTTTGTTCTACTTCATACTTTGAAATTTCAATAGGTGAGCCTGAGTAGTTCATTGCTTCTTCCTGTAGAGAGGTTGATTGTTATCTCTGGATTATATAAGGAGGGAAGCAGTAAATATGCCGTGAGAAAAATAAAAAATACTTGAAACACAAGTTTTACAGATATATTCAAGCAAAAATTTAAAAGGAACGTCATTTGCTTACATCGTATTTATTATCATAGTAAAATTAGCACTATGTTGTTCGTGTAATATTATACCTAAATACTAAAAAGGAAGAGGGAATTGTGAAACTTTTTGTGAAGATTGTAAAAATTATTGCTTTAATGACTATTTTGTTTTTTGGCGTAGTCTATTTCGTTAATTTTCATCCATCTAAAAAACAAGAAGAGAAAATTGTAACTCTTTCAAAAGCTCCTAGTTTAAAGAAAGGCCAAAAAATTAAAATTCTTTCTTGGAATGTTCAATTCTTAGCTGGAAATCAAAATAATAATTTTTTCTTCGACAATGGAGAAGACCTTTGGCCTTCAAAAAAGACTATTTTAAAAGTTCGAAATGAAGTTGTTCGTGTGATCTTAGAAGAAGATCCTGACATTATTCTTTTTCAAGAACTTGATGATGGTGCAAAGCGAACTTATTCTGATGATCAATTACAACTAATTTTGAAAAAACTTCCAAAGTGGTATCGGAATCATACTTCAACATTTTATTGGAAGTCACATTTTGTTCCTCACCCAAAAATTATGGGAAAAGTAGGGATGAAGCTTTCTGTTGTTTCAAAATATAAGATGACTAAAGCAATTAGACATCGTCTTTCCGCAATTACTAATCAGAATTTTATTATACAACAGTTCAATCCTAAGAGAGCTTTACTTGATGTTACATTCCCTGTTCAGAATGGAAAGGATCTTCATATTGTAAATGGTCATTTGAGTGCATTTGCTCAGGGATCAGATACAATGAAGCGTCAAGTATCAAGTATTTATCAAATCATGAAAAAACTGACTGACCGTGATACTCCAGTTGTTGTTGGTGGTGATTTTAATTTGATTCCTCCAGGAATCCATTACAATATTCTATCAGAAAAAAATAAAAAGAAATTTAATTCAAAAGGAAGCGAGATAAAACCTTTGTTTGATGAGTTTGGAACAGTTCCAACCTACAAAGAGTTAAATCGTATTGCTTATCGAAAGTGGTTTACAGCAATGGGAACACAATTAAAAAATAAATCACCAGATAAAACGATTGATTACATTTTATTTAATAAAAAATTAAGTTTAGGCAAACACTATATTCGTTCTTTAGATACAGTCTTGATTTCTGATCATCTTCCTGTCATTGCTACATTAACGATTCAATAACTATTTTAAGATGACCTCTTTTTTGTAGAACAGATGAAGGAAACAAAGCATTTAATTACGTGGAAAGATTGGACTGACGAAGAAATTCAAGATGTACTTAAAAGAGCAAAGCAAGTAAAAGATGAGCGTCTTTATTATGTAGGACATGCTCAAAATCGTTCTCTTGTGATGCTTTTTCAAAAGACTTCAACAAGAACTAGAGTTTCATTTGAAGCTGCAATGACGGAGTTAGGTGGTCATGCGATTTTTATGGATTGGAATACAACAAATTTCAAACTTACTAAAATTCGTTATGAAGCTAAATATCTATCAAGAAATGCTTCTGTTGTAATGGCTCGAATGAAGAAACATGAAGAATTATTAGAGCTTAAAAGTGGGCTTTCTATTCCTTTGATTAATGGATGTTGTAATATGTATCATCCATGTCAAGCTATGGCAGATATGCTGACTATTCTTGAAGATCGAGGTGATGTTAAAGGAGCAAAATTAACTTATTTAGGTGTTCATAATAATGTGGTTAATTCTTTAATGGCAGTTTGTTCTGCATTAGGTGTTCATTTAACACTGGTAACTCCGATTGCTGAAGAGTCTTCTATTGATGCTGAAATCAAACAAAAGATTCAAGAAAGAGGATTATTAACAGAAACTTTAAATAAAGAAGAAGCTGTTAAAGGTGCTGACTATGTTTACACAGATACTTGGGTGGACATGGAATTTTTTGATAACCCAGAATATCAAGAAATGAAAGAGGAGCGAATTCGTATAATGCTTCCTTATCAAATCAATAGTGAACTGTTAAAAAATTCAAATGCAAAAATTTTGCATGATATGCCGATTCATCCAGGCTATGAAATTTCTGAAGATGTGATTGAAACACCAAGATCATTAATTTTTGATCAAGCAGAAAACCGATTAGATGTGCAAAAAGCGATTATTCTTCGTCTTTTAGATGAACATTCTGATTACAAAGAATAATATTTGATTTTCTTAGTAATGCCTTTTCTTTTTCAAGAAAAGGCTTTTTGTTCCTTCCTAAAAACCCTCAAGTTTTAAACCTAAGTAAATACATCTTTAAACCCTTACTTTATTCCGCCACAAATGAACCATTTGGGTTGTGATGAAGTTCCTTAGAAAGGTTTCATTACTTTTCTTCAAGTTTAAGGAATTCCAACAACATTTTCTGTGTAATTCTTTGATTTTTAACATACCAAGGATCACTTGATTCAGATCCAGAAAGAGATTGATCAGACTGTTCTGAAAGCCATTCTATAAATGATTCTCGATCAGAGAATTTTTTAATCCATCCATACGGAGAACCTGTATATTCTTCGTAGTTATCAGGGTACCCATCCTGAAAGTGTGTGTAGTAAAATAGATCTTTATCCAGACAAAAACCTACTCCACAATAATCTCGGTGACTATTTGCTAGGCTGATATATTTGCCCAGATAGGAGGCAATTTTCTCAGCTAATTCTCTACCATAAAGTTTTTTATTCATCTGTTTAAGATTGTCTAGAAATGGATGTAATGAAATTTCAAGTGATTTTGTAAAAAAGAGGTGTTGTCTGCTTTGGTATTTAGAATAGGCATACCTTATGCGTATCCTAAATAGGAAACATATTGTTCCTTTATGGAGAATCAGTTCCATAAATTTTTTTAACCCTCTAACTGAGCAAAAGACGATGGTAGTCACAAATTGTTATAATCTTCTGCGAGAAATCGAGGAGAGTGCAGTACTTTGGGAAATTGAATTTGAGGTAAGTAAAATTGATCGAATAGGATTAGGTGCATATGAGAAGGATGTTACTTTTCGCCTTCAAAAACTAGCTCAACATGAAGGAAATGAGCCTTGTATTTATCTTAGAAATCTAGCTAATCTTGCGACTCGAACTTTTCAAGCCCATCACTAATATGAGCATTTATATTGAAAATCAATAATCTCTATTTATTTCAAGTAGAGGTTATTGATTGTGAATATATGTGCTTTTAGAACCAATCTAGCCTTTTTAACACACTGTAAAAGTGTGTTCTTTCCTGATGAACTCTTGTTAATCGTCAATTTTTACCGCCAATCTATTTTAGATATTTTAATTTTTGGTAAGTGCAAAAGGATCTTCTTCCAACCTGTCATTTTTATCTAATTTAAATATTGAAATTGATGATTGAAGTTCAGATGAATTATTTGATAGTTTTTTTGCATTAATTTGTGTTTCTGATGTAACTTTCAACATATTTGCAACAGATATTTTTGCAATATTAATATTAATATTAATGGCATCAACATTTGTAACAACTTCAACACTTGATTGAGCAATATATTGGATAGCTTTAGATGTTTCTTCTAAGGAATGTGCAGATTCTTTTGTTGCTGTTGATAGGTCTGCAACAGAACGATTAATTTCTCTTAACCCTTGATTAATTTCTTGAACATTGATGGACGATTCTTTTGACGATACTGAAATCAATTGAGCAGAAGTTAGTATTGTTTCTGAATTTTTAGTTTGTTTTTCAACAGAAAAATTAATAGAGGCATTGATTTCCTGAACTTGATCAATTACTTCACTAACATTTTTTGTGTAATTTTGAGCTGAAATAACAAAAGCTTGAATATTATCAATTTGTTGTCCGATTTCACTATTAGCTATAGATGTTTGTGATGCTAATTCTTTTACCTCTGCGGCTACAACAGCGAACCCTTTTCCTGCTTCCCCTGCACTAGCAGCTTCTATTGTTGCATTAAGAGCAAGCATATTGGTTTGGGAGGCAATGTTATCAATAAGTTTTACAACTATTCCAATTTGCGATGCGGCCTCTACTAATTGATTCATTACATTTAGAGATTCTTTTGAATTATTTCCTGCCATAATTGAGATGTTTTTGGCTTCTTCAGTCTTTCCTGAAGTTTGTTTTAAAGAATCTGACATTTCTTCAATAGAAGTAACAATATCTTGAATCCCTGTTGATATATGACTGACACTTGTATTGATACCAGCCATATTTGCTGTAATTTCTTCTGTTGAAACAACAACATTATTGGTACTACTACTTAACTGATTAACTGTTGCAGAAATTGCGTTTACACTTGCAGATGCCTCTTCTGCTGCACTCGCTACACCATTTGCACTCGCTGTGATAAATTCAGCAGAATTATCAATAGACTCTGTTTGTTCGGAGACATCATTTACATTACGTTCTAATTCGTGTGATGAGTTTGTTAAATATTTGGCATTTAAAGCTAATTCTCCTGATACATTATTTATACTCTGAACTGTGTTTATTAGCTGATAAACCATGTTTTTAATAGCCGCAAAAATTCCTGATGCAGGCTTATTGGTGTGGACTAAACTCATTTTAAGTTCCCCTTCGGATACTCTTTGAGTAATGTCTGCAATTTTATTAGGCTCCCCACCAACTTTTTTGAGGATTAGATGAGTAAGTAAAAAAGTGGCAATAGTTCCGATAATAATCGCGAAAAGTGTTCCAAAAATAGTACTAATAATAGCTTTTTGAGCAGCAACGTTAGATTCTTGTGATCTTGTAATCAATAACCGAGCTTCTATATCAACAAATTTAGCAACTTTAACTCGAAGTCCGTCCATAAACGCTTTTCCTTTTCCCTGCTCCACCAAATGAGTTAGAGTATCCATAGTTACAGAGATTTTATTCACATTTCGACGAGCATTAATTTCAGGTTTTGCGGCTCTGGATTGCCATCGATTCGCCAGAAATCTTACTTGGTTTAAATTATTTCGACTGACACCAAGTCTTCGATTATTGATTAGTTTATTTAATGAAGCCATATTTGCATTAAAATTTACCTTTCCTTGTTTATAAGGCTCAAGCGATTGCTCCAAACCTGAGAGTAAAAAACCTCGTTGTCCTGTTTCTTGATTAACCATATTTAAGGTTATTGCCTTAATTAGGTATTGTCCTCGAAGGTTTCTAGCACGTTTGAATTTATTATCTATATTGTTTAAAACTCTCCGAAGCCTATCAAAAATTTTCTTTCCAATAATTCGAGCTTGAATCTTTTTAAAATACTTAACTGTTTTAATACCCTGATTAACTTTTCTTCTTTCTGCAATTTGAAGATCTGCGGCTTGTTTAAGCCAGTTTTTTGAATCATTATTTATAGAGGATAAACGTTGGACTTGACTAGGATTGTCAGAAACTAGCTTTTGTAATTCACCCATTAATATTGAAAAATTTCGTTTTCCACTAACATAAGGTTCTAAAGACGTCTCATTACCTGTTACTAAGAAACCTCGCATCCCCGTTTCCATATTGACCATTTCTGCAACTAAGCGATTTCCTTTACCAATAACTTTATGAGTATGTTCTACCCAAGTTGAGGTTTGAATCACAGAATTTATGCTTAGGTACACAATAAAAGAAACCACAATCATCACTATAAG
>JBNMNM010000036.1:0-13376 GCA_051275585.1 bacterium
AGCATAAATGCTTCCACGAGTTAGGCCACTGAAAAACAGTTCTACAAAATATTCCATTGGGGCATCTACTTTAAAAGGTGATTATTCAAATTACTTTTGAGTTGCTTGAAATTCTCCATTTTTTACTTGGTACATTGTAAAACCAGCACCAATAACATCTCCATTTTTATCAAAAGAAATTCTTCCTAATGGAGTTGATACACTTTCTGTACGAAGTGCATTTACAAGTTTGATATAATCCGTTGACTTGGTTCTTTGAATTGCATTTGCAATCACATTAACCGCAGCATAAGCCTGAAGAGTAAAAGTTCCAATATCTTTTTTAAATTTCTCTTTATACTCTTTTACTACAAGTTTTGCCATTGGAAGTGTTTTTGTATCTGTAGGTGCTGAAGTGTAATAACCTTCTGCAAAACTACCTGCAATTTTAAGAAATGAAGGATCTTTTACACCGTCACCTGAAATGAAATTTGCCACAATTCCTTTTTCTTTTGCTTCTTTTACAATTTTTGATGCTTCAGGATGGTATCCACCAAAAGCAATTGTATCAACATTTGCTTGCTTAATTTTCAAGATCAAAGATGTGTAAGACATCGCTCCAGCAGTGACACCTTCAAATAAAACAACTTCTTTTCCTTTTGCTTTCAACTGGTTACGAACTAACGTAGCAAGTCCTTTTCCATAAGATCCTTTGTCATGAATAACAGCAACTCGTTTTCCTTTAAGCTTATTCACAATAAAATTTACTTGTAGACTTGCTTGTGCAGCATCATGTGCAATGGTTCGGAAGAAGTTTGGATTTCCACCTTTTAAAGTAAGGTCTGGAGTTGTAGATGCAGGAGAAATAACAATTACTTTTGCTTGTTTATAAATTGGCAATGCTGCTTTTGTTGCACCACTACAAAGATGACCAATCACAATTTTAACACCAGCACTTACAACTTTATTTGCAACATCAGCCGCAGTGTTTGCATCACAAACATCATCTTCTTCCAAAAGTTCAATTTTTTTGCCGTTAATACCACCTTTTTTATTGATCTTTTCTACTGCAAGACGAACAGCATTTCTTACTGAAATTCCATAAGAAGCAAGATCACCACTAAAAGGAGAAATTACTGCAATTTTAATTGTATTCGATTTTGGTGTTTGATCACATCCTGCAAAAATAAGTGCAAAAAGTGCTAAAACAATCAAAGTTAATTTTCCTCTCATACCTTCTCCAAAAAAAAAATCATTCAAAAGTCTAATATGCTATATATACTAATCATCTATCTTTAAAGTCTGTATACAAAAGCTGACTTGATTGTCAACTTGGTTTAAACTGTATGCTTTACCCATTGGTTATCAATTAGCAATTCATAAGGATGATACTGATTTTTATAGTTCATTTTTCTACTTTCCTCGACCCAAAAGCCTAAATATAACCACTTTTTTCCTTGCTGTTTTGTTAATTCAATTTCTTGAATTAAAGAAAATGTTCCTAGACTTCGCTTTGAGTATTCAGGATCAAAAGCAAAATAAACACTACTCAAAGAGTTTGGAAGAACATCTATCCATCCAACTCCTACTAAATTTTTATCAATATAGTAGTGCATCATCTCACTTTCTATAGGAGATTGGATTAAAAAATCGATATATTCACCAGCAGTCACCTTTTTCGTTCCATGCCAATGACGTGCATATTTTTGATAAAGCTCAAAACTTTCATCTGTAAATTCGTTTGGCTTTCTTTCAATTCGAATATCTTGATTTTTATTAATTACTCTTCTTTGCTTTTTTGAAGGTTTAAATTCATCAACAAGGATTCGAATCGGAATACATTTTGTACAATTTGGACAATGATTCTGATAAAAGGTAACTCCACTTCTCCTAAAACCAAGATTCAATAAATTTTCATACAATTTGCTATCATAAGAAGGAGCAATGAAGCAGTGGTTAACCCAATCTCCTGTGGGTAGATAAGGGCATTTACCGCTGTATGATTCAAAAAGGTCAACTGATTCTAGTAGTGAACTCATTTTTCTAATAGGTTATATAGTTGAAAAACAAATTGATAAAATTATCTAATTAAATTAAGAGTGACTGTAAAATTGATTTTTGAATATTTTTTGGGAGTATGGACAAGAATGAACTCGATTGACAGCCTTCTTCAAAAAATTGACCAGACACAAAATCCATCAGTCATTGGACTAGATCCTTTAATCCAACGTATTCCTAATTTTATCAAGCAAGAAGCACTTGCAAAATATGGAAATACGGCAAAAGGAGCTGCAACAGCATTATATTTGTTTAATGCAGCT
The DNA here is from genome assembly GCA_051275585.1 of bacterium. Taxonomy (GTDB): domain Bacteria; phylum SAR324; class SAR324; order XYD2-FULL-50-16; family JBNMNM01; genus JBNMNM01. Next base: position 2,301 of record JBNMNM010000036.1, read on the forward strand.
ATTTTAAAGGAAATTCACCCATTGATTCCAGCCGTTAAATTACAAATGGCATGTTATGAAATGTATGGTAGTGCTGGTTTAGACGCATTTCATCAAACAGTGGATCTTGCAAAAAGTTATGGTTTAGTCGTCATTGATGATTCCAAACGAAATGACATTGGAAGCACAGCTCTTCTTTATGCAAAAGGTCATTTAGGAAGTGTTCCTTTAATTGAAGGATCATTACCTGTAGCTCAAGAAGATTTTGTTACCATCAATCCTTGGCTAGGAAAAGACGGAATTGTTCCTTTTTTAGATGAGTGTAAATTACATTCAAAAGGAATCTTTGTTTTAGTAAAGACATCTAACCCATCCTCTAGTGATTATCAAGATCAGATGATTGGTGATGATCATTTATACGAGAAAGTCGCAAAGGATGTACATCAATATTCCCTTCAGTGTATGGGAACAAGAAACTATTCATCTGTAGGTGCAGTAGTTGGTGCTACATGGCCATCAATTGCAATTCGGCTTCGTAGTTTAATGCCTAATTGCTTTTTACTCGTTCCTGGATATGGTGCTCAAGGTGGTTCCGCTGAACAAATTGCTCATTTCTTTAATGATGATGGATATGGTGCAGTTATCAGTTCTTCTCGTGGAGTTATCTTTGCCTATCAAGAGGATGAGTATTCAAAGGAGTATCCTAAAGAAGAAGACTTTGCATTAACATCACGCCTTGCAGTAGAAAATATGCAGGCAGAGTTAGTAAATGCTCTTGAAAAAGCCAATAAACTTCCAAAAGGTTGGGTTTAAAGGATGTTAGTAGAATTATATTGGTTGGTTTGTATTTTATATCTTGCTGGTTGGGGATTGAGTTGGTTCGCTTTTTTTAGAGAACATTCAAAAATGCAAATTTTTGGAAAGCGAACAATTATTATAGGTTGGATTGCACATCTTGCTTTTTTTGTGTTTTTCTACTTTAAAGGAAGCTCTTTGGAGATTTCCCACTTATCAAATCTATTAATTTTTCTATCTCTTTTAGGTATTGTTGCATATTTTATTATAGAAAGGTATTTCAATAATTCGACACTTGGAATCATTTTTCCAGCCTTTTCTATATTCTTGCTGTTTCTATCCAATATATTTCTTCGAAAACCATTTATTCCTGCTAACTTATTTCAAGAAACACCTTTAATTGGAAAGTCTTTACTCTTTATTCATGTTTCAAGTACGGCAATTGGTTATGTTTTATTTGGCATGGCTTGTATTTCTTCTTTAATGTTTTTATACGAAGAAAAACAAATTAAAAGTAAAACTTTACTTCTTAAAAAATCGAAATTTCCAAGTTTAGGTTTTCTCGACTCAGTCAATTATAAAGCCGTCTCAGTAGGTTTTTTTCTACTAACAATAGGATTGTTATTAGGAATGAGTATGGGAAATGTTGTTGGTACATTAAGTGGTAAGATTTCTTGGAGACAAGGTCTTCCAATGATAACGTGGTGGATCTATGGATTATTTCTACTTGATCGCTCTCTTTATGGAATTCGAGGACATGTAACAGCAATCTGGTCAGTAATTGGATTTATTGTTGCGATTAGTTCCTTTATCTATGAAATTAGCTACTTAATCTCAAAAGCCTCACTTTCTTGATAAGTACTTAGGCACAAGTAAATCAGTATTTTATATCCATTTAAACTTTAATTTTCAACAACTTGTCCTTAATCAAATACTGGATTACTTTATCACTATTACTTAGAAGTTAGTCACTTAGATAAATCTAAGTGACCATACTTTAACTCTTACCTGTGAATTTTCATTCCATCAAAAGCTACTCGAAAAACATCTTCATATTTTTTTGCAAAATGAATGGTAACCTTCTCTTTTAAATGTGCAGGAATTTCATCATAATCTTTCTTATTGATATAAGGAACAATGATGCTTGTAAGTCCTAAACGTTGTGCTGCAATAATCTTCTCTTTTAAACCTCCAATAGGCAATACATCACCTGACAAGGTCAACTCTCCAGTCATTCCCAAATTTGGAATTACAGGTTTTTGTAAAAATAATGAGATTAAAGCCGTTGTCATTGTAACACCTGCGGAAGGACCATCTTTTGGAGTCGCTCCTGCTGGTACATGAAGATGAATAAAATATTTATTGATATCCTCTAATTTAATACCAAACCGTTCTGCATTCGCTTTCAAATAGCTGTAAGCAATTTCTGATGATTCTATCATCACATTACCTAACTGACCTGATTGCTTTATTCCTGGCTGTTTTGCTTGAATCTTAATGGCTTCAATTGGTAGTGTTGATCCTCCCATACTTGTCCAAGCTAAACCAGTTACTACTCCTGCTTTGCCTTTTCCAACAACATCATCCCCATCAAAAATTGGATGCTTTAAATAAGTGATAACATCTTTTTTACCAATCGAATATTTTTTCAGTGCTGGCTTCTTCGCAATCTCATATGTAATTTTTCGGCAGATTTTTTGAATCAATTGCTCAAGGTTCCGTACTCCAGATTCCCTAGCATAACCATCAATGATGAATCGTAATGCTGCATCTGTAATTTGTAAATTCTTACGAGTCAAACCATGCTTTTTTAACTGCTTTGGAATTAAATATTTTTTTGAGATTTTAACTTTCTCTTCTTCAATATATCCAGAAAGTCGTAAAACCTCCATTCGATCCAATAAAGGAGCAGGAATGGTATCAAGCTGATTTGCAGTCGCAATAAAAATTACTTTTGATAAATCAAATGGAACATCAAGATATAAATCAGTAAAAGCAGAATTTTGCTCTGGATCAAGCACTTCTAATAAACTACTTGCAGGATCACCTTGATAACTAGTTCCAATTTTATCAATTTCATCCAACATAATCACAGGATTTGATGCTTTTGTTGATTTCAATGCTTGAATAAATTTCCCAGGCATTGCTCCAATATACGTTCTTCGATGTCCTTTAATTTCTGCTTCATCTCGCATTCCACCAACAGAAAACCGATAAAACTCACGATTTAATGCTCTTGCAACTGATTTTCCTACAGAAGTTTTTCCAACTCCAGGAGCACCAACAAGACAAATGATAGTTCCAGTAACTTTTTTTGTTAATTTTAAGGTCGCAATAAACTCTAAAATTCGTTCTTTAACATCCTCTAAACCATAATGATCTTGATCTAAAATCTTACTTGCTTTCTCAATATTATGATTATCTTTTGAGTATTTTCCCCAAGGTAGAACCGTTAACCAATCAAGGTAACTTCGAGAAACATTAAATTCAGGAGATTGAATATCAAGAAGGGATAACTTATTTGTTTCTTCGTCGAATTTTTCTTTGGCTTCTTTTGAAAATTTTAATTTTTTTGCTCGTTTAACTAACTTCTCAAGTTCTTGGCTTTTTTCATCTTTACTAAGACCAAGCTCTTTTTTGATCTCTTTTAATTGCTCTTTAAGAAAAAATTCTCGTTGATGATCAGAAATTCGATCTTCAATTTGTTTAGAAATTTTAGCTTGAAGACGACTTAAATCAAGTTCATTTTTAATCAGAAGAAGAGTTTTTTCTAGTCGAGGAATAATTGAAATTGCTTCTAAAATTTCTTGAAGCTCATTCTTATTAGCTGATGTTAGTGTTGCAGCAAAATCAGTTAAACGACTTGGATCATCAATATTAATTTGGCTAATAAATTGGCTCAGTTCTTCCTTAATTAAAGGATTCAAACGAACAAGCTCTTTCATACTGCTTAAGATTTCACGACTATAGGCTCGGATTTCATCCGTCATCGTAACTTTTTCCTCTTTAATATGCTCAACCTTAGCAATCATAAAAGGATCAGTTTTTACTTCTTCAACAATTTGAATTCGCCCTAAAATATCTAGAAGTACCTGAGTTGTATTTTCATCATGAGAAAACACCTTAGCAATCCTAGCAACAACACCATAGCTGTAAAGATCATTAATACTAGGTTCTTTAGATTCAAAATCATTTTTTGCTAAAACGATTCCAATATAGCTTGTTCCACCTTTTGTTGCTTGCTCAATTGCAGATTGGTATAACTCTCCCTCAACAACAAGAGGAATAACCATATGAGGAAACAAAGGACGATGATAAACAGCAATCAATCCTAACTCATGAGGTAGATCCTCTGCATCAATAGGAACTAAATCTGTAGTAAACTCATCAACTAACTGAACTTGAATATCTTGTGGTTCATCCGTTTCTTCTATTTCAGAAATAGGCTGTTCTTGATCTTCTTTATTTTTTTTGCTCATTACTTTTTAAAAAATACAAATAATACATTAGTAAAAATTTCATTGAAAAATAAATCATTCTTCCTGCCCTGATTCGATATCAAGGCAGTGTAGGAAAAAAACCTAACTTAGGCCACATAAAAAGAATCAAGATATAATCTACATTGCATTTCTATTTTTTTAAAAATTAATGCTTGCATTCCTAGACGATCGGTCGTACTATTTTTTCATGTCAAGACCAAGAAAAAGCGAACATAATCGCAAAGCCATTCTAGATAAAGGAGTCGAGCTATTTTCGGCTAATGGATATCACGGCACAGGATTAAAAAAGATTTTAGATGCAGTTCAAGTTCCAAAAGGATCTTTTTACCACTACTTTGCTAGTAAAGAAGAATTTGCTGCTGAAATCATCCGCCATTATAGTGATTACCTTTTAGATCTATTTGATGGCTTCATCAAAAAAAATACAGAAAGTCCAGTTCAAACAATTCACACTGCATATTCAACAATGATTGATGAATTTGCTAATCAAGATTGTAAAGATGGATGTTTAATTGGAAACCTTGCCGCTGAAATCGGTGGAAGTAGTGATTTATGTCAAAAAGCACTGCAACACTCTATGAATGATTGGAAAAAACGATTTCAAAGCTTGATTGAAAAAGCACAGCAACTAGAACAAATTCGTAATGATGTAACTGCAAGTGTTTTAACTGATTTTTTCTGGAACGCTTGGGAAGGAAGTATCCTAAGAATGAAAGTTGAGAGTGATACCGCACCTCTCAAAAATAATTTAGATTTAATGCTCCACACTTTATTTGTTTAATTTAAAAAATGCCGTTCATTCGGTTTTTTTTACGCACAGTTCCTAGACGACTGGTCTATTAAAAAGAGAAACTTTCATGAAAAAGAAATCACTTACCCTAAATACTCCATTTCAAATTGGTAAAAAACTAACGGTTAAAAACAGATTTTTTAAATCTGCGATGAGTGAACAACTTACAGATAAAAATAATTTACCAAATAAAGAACTCATTAAACTTTATGAAACTTGGGCTGAAGGTGGTTTAGGCATTTCTGTTACAGGAAATGTTATGATTGATAAAAAAGCAATGGGAGAACCACGACAAGTTGTTTTAGAGAAAGATACTCCTTTAGAATCATTTAAAGCATGGGCAAAGGCAGGAACAAAAAATGATTGTCAATTATGGATGCAACTCAATCATCCAGGAAAACAAATTCCATCAATTCTTTGTAAAGAACCTGTTGCACCATCTGCAATTTCACTTGGAGCAGGTTTAGAAAAAGCATTTAATCCTCCAAGAGCGTTATCAGAACCTGAAATTTTAGATATCATTGAACGATTTGCGAACAGTTCAAAATTAGCCAAAGAAGCTGGTTTTAGCGGAGTACAAATTCACGGAGCACATGGTTATCTTGTTAGTCAGTTTCTTTCCTCTCGACACAATCAGCGAACAGATCAATGGGGTGGCCGTTTAGAAAATCGAATGCGATTTGTGTTAGAAGTTTATCGAGCAATCCGAACTGCTGTTGGTGATTTTCCAATTGGAATAAAACTAAACTCTGCTGATTTTATGAAAGGTGGTTTTACAGAAGAAGAGTCAATGGAAGTAGTTAAAACCATTGCAAAAGAAGGAATTGACATGATTGAAATTTCAGGTGGAACGTATGAAAGTCCATCGATGACAGGTCATAAAATCAAAGAAAGCACAAAAAAACGAGAAGCTTATTTTCTTGATTATGCAGAAAAAGTAAGAAGTTTAGTTGATACTCCTATTGCAGTAACTGGAGGATTCCGTTCTGGAACAGCAATGACGGAAGCGTTACAATCAGGTGCAACAGATATGATTGGGGTTGCTCGTCCTTTAGCTGTAGAACCTGATTTACCAAATAAAATTATTGAAGACCCAACATATGCAATCCATATGAAGAAATTGAGCACAGGAATTAAAGCTGTTGACCGTATGGCAATGTTAGAAATTACATGGTACGAGCATCAACTACACCTAATTGGTAAAGGAAAAGCACCTAAAAAATATTTAAATGAATGGATTTCTGTATTAAGCACAGTAAAAGGACTAGGAATACAAGCATTTAAAAAACGAAGAGCCTAATTTTTGTTAGATAAAGCATTAATTATTATTTTTACTATGAAAAAAATTGATGATTAAATCTTAGCTAAAAACAGCAACTAATAACAAAATGTACAAAAAAAATTCTATTGGTTGACAATCTAAAAAATAAAGCATAAAAGTCTTTCATATTTTCTGTTCCCCGATAACTCAGTTGGTAGAGTAGGCGACTGTTAATCGCCCTGTCGTAAGTTCGAGTCTTACTCGGGGAGCCAGAAAGAGGCGATAAAATTGATAAAAATATTTTTTTGTTAATTTTATCGCCTTTTTTTTTGTTGTTTGTTTAAAAAAATACTACTTTCCCTTATAATATAAAACTCCTACATCATTTTTTTAAACCAAAATAACAATAAAAAAAATACTCTAATTATTTGTCTTAGGATTTTGTTATAAAAGGAGTATAAATGGTCAAGGTTGTGCAATACTTCGAGTAAACGTGAGGTTACTCTTAATAAGTATTATTTATTTCCACATTAAATTTCTAATGAAATTCACAATACCAAACCAAACATCAACAAATATAATATCGATTTTGATTGTAGGGGATCAAAATACGACCAGCCTATTTAATCACAAATTATGGAAAAATTTTCATGTTATTTTCTGTAGTAGTGTTGATGATGCTTTATCTTTGGCCAAAAAAAATCAGGCAAAGATTATCATCTATGACTCATTTTCTAATCAAATAAATGGTGATTTTCTAGAAACTATTTTTCAACAAGCACCAAATGTTACTCATATTTTTTGGAAAAACTATGAGTTAAGTGAATCTCTTCTAGATGTTGTTATTACAAGACCCCTCTCCTATGTATTTGTCTCCAATAATAGAGAAGAACTTTTATATGCTATTATTGTTCGTAGTGCTGAAATGAGAACACTACAAGAACAAATGATTGTGATGAAAAGCTTGTCTGATATCAAAAGTACTGTTCCTTCCTTTATCCATGACTTAGGAACACCTTTAGGAATTGGTATCACAGCAATGTCTCACTTATCTAGTTCCCTTCAAAAATTAGAAATACAAGTAGAACAAAACCAACTAAAGAAATCAGATCTTAGTAAATTTATTGAAGATACAACAACATCAACTAAAATAGTAGAAAGCAACTTACAACGTGCAGTAGAGCTCAGCCAGCGATTTAAATCGTTAACCATTGATCAAGTAAAAGAAGGAAAAAGAAAGTTTGATGTTGCTTCATATATTCAAGAAATCATTGCAAGCTTAAGTCCTAAAATTCGCCATCATCAAGCTCATGTTGAACTAGTCATTCCAGAAAATATTGAAATTACTAGTTACCCTGGAAATTTGTATCAAGTAATCGCAAATTTAGTTACCAATGCATTAGTTCATGCCTTTGATCAAAAAAAAGGAAAACGAAAAATCAAAATCAAAATTAAAATTGAATCAGAGCAAGTATTGGAGTTGTCTTTTTCTGATAATGGTGGTGGAATTCTAGAAGAAAATTTAAACCTAATTTATGAACCATTTTTTACAACTAAACCGAATTCTGGTGGAACTGGTCTTGGTTTAAATATTATACAGTCTATTGTTCAAAATAAATTACAGGGACAAATTATTTGTCATAGTGTCATAGGAAAAGGAACAACCTTTATTATTCGTATTCCATTAAATTTAGAAGATTAATGTTACAATTAAAATAGTTTCATTAACTCCAATAATTCAATTAATTTTTGCCTACACTTGATAAATGAACCAAACCACCATTAAAGAAGCTTTTATTCTTAATCATGGAGTTGGGCTTCACTCTGGAGAAAAAACAACTTTATATTTCTATCCAGCCCCACCAGACCATGGAATTGTCTTTTATCGTTCAGATAAAGATGTAAAAATTCCAGCAACATATCAATATGCTAAACCATCTCCATTATGCACAACAATAGAACATAAGAATGCAAAGGTACAAACAATTGAACACCTTCTCTCTGTTTGTAATGGAATTGGCCTTGATAATTTACTCATTGAATTAGCATCTGAAGAAGTTCCTATTTTAGATGGAAGTGGTTTAGAATTTTATCAAAAATTTAAACAAGTTGGAATTAAAGTATTAGGTACTCCTAAAAAAATAATTCGAATTTTAGATACAATTAAATTTGAACAAGGCGATATTCTTATTTATGCTACTCCTTCAGAAGAAACTAGTTTTACATTCTCTATTGATTTTAATCACAAACAAGTAGGCTCACAAGAATATACATTTACCCTGAATGAAAATAATTATGTATCAGAAATTCTTCAGGCTAAAACCTTCTGTCTTGAAAGTGATGTTGAAATGTTGTTAGAGAAAGGTTTAATTAAAGGAGGAAGTAATAAAAATGCAATTCTACTTGGAAAAGACGGTCATTTTAATAATATGGAGCTAATGACATGGCTCAATGAACCAAATTTACATAAAATTTTAGATGAAATCGGTGATTTTTATCTCGCTAATAATTTAAGAATTGTTGGAAATTTCTTTTCTCATAAAAGTGGTCATTCTTCTCATTTAGCCTTCATTCGATACATGATGGAAGAGTGTCAAGATAAGATCGAAATTGTATATGAAACATAACTCATTAAATTGGAAAACAAATAGTATTGCTCATCGATTACTGATTAGCATTATCATTTGTAGCTCTGTAATTACACTCTTAGCTACAAGTTTACAGCTTTATCTAGAGTATAATTATGGTGTTGATTTAATTGAAAAGCGAATTGAACAAATTCGCTTAAGTCATGAAAAAGGTCTGGCTGCAAGCCTTTGGGGATTAGACTATGCACAGATTTTAATTCAGATTGAAGGCATTTTAACTTTAGATGATATTGTCCATGCAGAAATTGTTGATTCTGATGGAAAAATATTTGCGACAATCGGAAAAAAACCTACCAAGAATGCAATTTTTCATTCTTTGCCTCTTTATTATAAATACCAAAATCAGGTTCGAGAAATGGGGGTTCTCAATATCTCGGCAACTTTAAATAGTATATATAATCAAATTATCCAACGAATCCTAATTATTCTAGCAACAAATTCAATCAAAACGTTTTTAGTTTCTGGTTGTATTTTGTTTGTAGTGCAAATCATTTTAACTCGTCACTTAAATGATATGGCTATACAAACAAGATCATTTGATCTCTCAAACTTGGATACACCATTAAAACTCGCTAGAGATAACGATGCTCAGGATGAACTGAGTCAGGTGGTCAATTCATTTAATGGATTAAGAACAAAGTTAAAAAATTCCTATAAAGAAATTCAAGAGAGTGAGGAAAAATATCGTAGTCTATTTTCTGTTGAATTAGATGCAATTTTTCTTGTTGAACATAACACCTCAAAAATTGTTGATGCAAATCAATCTGCACTTGTGATGTATGGATACTCTAAAGAGGAACTTTTTGAAATCTCTTTGGAATCACTAAATAAAAAACCTGATAAAAAAGTTCCTTTTTCAGATTTCAATCATGAATTTGATTATGAAGCAGAAGAGGTTACTCAAAAATACAAAGTTCATTATCAAAAAAATGGAACTCCTTTTTTCGTTGATGTTGTTTCTGGAAGTTTCTTATGGAACGAAAAATTAATGAAGTATGAGGTCGTTCGTGACATCTCAAAACGAGTAATACAGGAATTACTACTCCAAAAATATAATCAAACACTAGAAGAAAAAGTTCATGAGAGAACACAAGAACTAGAAGAAAAAAACCAGCAACTAATTACTCAAGAAAAAATGGCTTCACTTGCCGTTGTAACAGCTGGTCTTGCTCATGAAATTAAAAACCCTCTCAATTTTATTAAAAATTATGCAGAACTATCAATACAGTTAGTTCATGAATTAGAGGATAATTTAGCAAAAACAAATCCTGCATTAAGTAACAAGTCCGAAGAGTTTCATAATTTAAAAAATGATATTCATCACGCAAATAATACAATCACTCGTAACAGTGAACGAATTAATAATATCATTCAAAATATGCTGCAACATTTTAGAAAGGGTGACGGTGTTTGGAGTTCATCCGATCTAAATAAATTAATTCTAGATTATTTAGAACTTTCACAGCATGGTTTGAAAATGCAATATAATATGATGTCTGTTTCAATTGAAAAAGATATTCATCCTGATTTGCCTAAATTAACTGTTTTAACAGAACGCTTAGGAAGAGTATTTCTTAATTTATATACAAATGCATTTTACGCATTATATCAAAAAGCAGTCAAAACAGAGTTTAAAGATTACACTCCAACTCTTTTTATAAAAACCTCATTATACCAAAAGAATATTCTAGAGGTAATTATTCGTGATAATGGAACTGGAATTTCAAAGGAAGTACTTCCTAAAGTTTTTCATCCTTTTTATACAACAAAGCCTGCTGAAGAAGGAGTTGGTTTAGGACTTTCAATTAGTCATGAAATTGTAGTAAAGGAACATAAAGGAACAATTGCAGTAGATAGTAAAGAGGGTGAATATACTCAATTTATTGTTCGTTTACCAATCAATCAAAGTTATGACATTTAGAAAAAAAACGTTCATTCTCATAGGATTCTTTTTATTAGTGTTTCTGCAACCACTGTTTGCAGAAACACCTCAATACTTCTGGCCACATCAAAAAAACACAACAAGAGTATTAAAAAAACAAATTTCTCTTCCTACTGGATATGTTCGTGTTCAGTATAAAAAAAATTCATTTCAAAGTTGGT
>JBNMNM010000037.1:0-13255 GCA_051275585.1 bacterium
GCTTTAGATGCTGGGGTAAAGTAAGAAGTGTTTCTTCTTTTACATGATCCTGATAACAAAAAGAAACTGTGAACTTTCCATTCTTTCTTTTGATATAAATTGAGTTTGGAAGATTCCAAGAACCCTTTGAGATATAGGGTAAGTAACCGATATTGTTGGTCTTTGTTCCAATGAATAGTTTTCGTTTATTACCAACTTTCTCAAAATAGAAGAGTTCGTTGGTCAAATAAAGTGAGCCAATATGATCGAAGATTTTCTTTTTAGGCTTTCCACAAAGCCCTTTCATGAAGTTTTTGTATGTGTTGAACCAATTAGTACTTGAATTTCTAAGGATTTGACTGGGACATTTTGCTAAATAAGGTGTGAGTTCTGGATTTTTATATTGAGAATATTTTGTGTCTATCTTTGGGTACGTTCCAATAGGAAGATACTTTCTAGAAAATGTGGTAAGATACTGGTTTTCTTGAACTTTGGCGTTCCAAATTACCTTCGAACAACCCATCCATTGAGAGAGGGTTTCCTTTTGGAATTCTGTTGGATTTGCCTTCATTCGTTTTCCAGTAAGCATCTTACTTCTCCAAGGAAGAAATTAGTTGTTGTTTAAAGAAATATCGTACCATACGAATTAGAAAATCACTAGTAATATAAAGTACTTAAGTCACTTTTTGGTTTATTTAAAAAAGAGGACTAAAGGTTTCAATTTTGGCTTTTCTTTGTCCCGCCCCCTAAAGAAGCGGGTTTGCGAAAAGCACTTCGATCAATAAACATCATTACTGTTCATTTTGGTTTATTAAATATTTATCTTTTAAATAAAATCGTTCATTTTCATTCACTCCAATGTTACTTTTTTTGTAAAATCGTTCACTTTCCATTAGAATGAATGATTTTTTACGAATTCGAACCTACCTAAAAAGCTAAAATACTGTAACTTTAGGCTGTTTTTTCTTGGCATGTTTTAAGCAATCATAGAAGTGTAATTGATTTTACTTGTTTTTTTGAAATGGTTAATTTTTTAGAGAAGAGTCACAATGGAATATTTAGTATTTAAGCTTCAAGAGCAATTTGGAAGTGTGGAATTATTAAAAGTGCTTGAAGTTATTGATGGAAATCAATTAAAAGGAATAACAGGTGCTCCATCTTTTATTCTTGGTAACATACAAAAAAATGAAAGTGACCTTCTTGTTTATGACTTATCTTCAAAGATTGAAGGTGAGACCAATCGTTCATATCCATTCATTCTTGTGCTTGAAACTCAATCTGAGGATGAACCAATTACTTTTGGTATTGGAGTGAATAGCATTGAAGGAAGCATTTCTATTGAGCAAAATGAAATTGGAGAAATACAATCAAATCTTGACGTTGTTCAAGGTATTGTAAAGAAAGATAATCAGGAAATTCTTGTTCTTGATCTAGAGAAAATTCTTTCTGAAGATGAACTTGATTTGATTCTAGAACTTGAAGATAAACTAAGTCTTCAGAAAAACCCAATTGAAGTTGAGAGTATGTTACAAACTGCAGAAGCAGTTTAATTTGGTTTTATAGTTAGGAGTCCAGTATGAAATCAGTATTAATTATTGATGATGAAGATCCTGTTCGTAGTATGTTAAGGAGGTTTTTTGAAAAAAAAGGCTACTTAGTAAAGGACGCACCGAACGGTAAATGCGGGATTGAAGCTTTTCGAAAGACTCCAACAGATGTAGCTATAATTGATATTTTTATGCCAATTCAAGAAGGTTTAAGTACTATTTTAACTCTACATGATGAATTTCCAAATGTTAAAATTATTGCAATTACAGGAGGAAGCTTAGGGCAAACAGATTATTTACAACATGCACGAATGTTTGGTGCCGTTGAAACTTTTATGAAGCCTGTTGAACTGGCTTTGTTATTACAATCTGTTGAGCAATTAACTTCTTCCTAAAATTCTGATAAAAGTACTTTTCTTTATTTGATTAAGAGGACAAATTGAACTGTATGCTAAATAAAACACAAGTAATTACTTATAATAATTAGATTTTTATGAGAATTACTTGTTTAGCATCTCTATAAAACTCCTTCCAAAAATTAAAACCCCACCTATAATTGTTATCTAGAAAGAATTTTCTTTATCAGGAGTGTTCCTTTGAAAACCTCTTCCTTCAGGTGGAGGATGAAAAAGGAAACAATTTATGAATGGTTTGTCTGACAACGAGAAACCAAGCACTGAATTTTCACTGGTCTAAATTACGCACAATCCAGCTCGGTGCTGGAGAACAACCACACCTGAGATCTTCGCTACTTCCTTTAAATCTTTCATTTTAATGTACTTTTCAGAATTCTGAATACCAGAAGCTATCTGTTTCTGTCCTTTGTAATTCACGATGGCCCCAGATTTAATTGGATATTGTTGCCTTTGAATCGAACGCCTACCTTTAGATATTTTGTGTCCTCGATAAACATGCAAGTTCTCACTACTCAGATTCTTATTCCGCTTTGTTCTTCGACAAAACGTATCCTTCCTTGAAACTTTTTTCCTTTTTGCAAAAGATTTCCACGAATTGCAGATGGCAGAAGACTAAGAAGCACTTGTTTGTTTTGAACACTAGATGAAATTTCAACAGCTTCAAAGACAGCATTTAATTTTTGGCGAATTTTTTGGGGAAGGTAAGAATAAAAATCATTCATAAAGCTCCTCTTCAAAACAGTTTTGAAATGAAAATCTATTTATCAATTCATGGTTGAAGAGAAAGTATTTTATTTTTTATGGATTAATTCAATAATGTAGATAACTAAATAGAGGCACTTTTTTTTATATTTTTACGAAAAAATGGGAAAAGAACTTGATTTGAACTTACTGAACAATGTTCTTTATAAGAACATAAATATCAGTTTATTCAGGTAAAATTTTTAGTTTTTAAAAAATCAAGTTTGAGAGAATAAAAATGTCAATTTTAGTGAAAAACAAAAGTATGATGAAGGAAAGTTTAAAGAAGAAATTTCCTGATGCAGTTGTGATTGATGTAACTTCAAAAGCTACTGATGATTGGTTATATTTCAGCCCCTTTTATCCAATCGGAAATATTCCCGTTCCTTTTTCCCCAAATACTTTTGCTCAAAGTATTAAGTAAGTACTTAATTTTACTACCATAATGTAGAATAACATGGTACCTTATTACTTTAATTTAGGTTGAATTTTTTACTCTCTTTTGGATAAAAATGAAACTAATTCGTTCCACAAAATCAACTTTAAAATATACGACCAAGCAGAAGAAAGAAGCTATATCCATGCTTCTTTTGGAGTATAAATCTGCTGTCAATCAGTATATTGATTTGTTTTGGAACGATGAGAATCTTCGTGTTGGTAACATTAAATCCTCTTTTCTAAAAAAAGCAAATACTTGGTTATCCTCAAGAGCTAGACAGTGTGCAGCTCATGAAGCTTATGGCATGTGCAAGTCCTCAAGAGACAAAGAGAAGTCTCCCTTGAAATCTACATCTCAAAAAGAGATGGAAGAAATTCTCGGATTCAATATTTTCGACATCCCTGTTAAGCCTAAGCATAGTGGGAAGAAAGTTGACCTTTCTATGAATATCATTGAAATTCAAGAAGGTTCTAATTCATTCGACCTTTGGGTTAGAGTGAGTTCATTAGGCACTAAGGGACATGTGATCCCTGAATTTCTAATCCCGATTAAACAGCACAAGCACTTCAATAATTTCTTAGCCAAGGGTTGGGAATTATCAACCACAATCACTTTATCCAAAAAAGAAATTCAGTTCTCTTTCTCCACTGAAACTGAGAAGAAAAAAGAAAAAGGAATCCAAGTTGGTCTGGATGTTGGAATGAACTGCCTCCTAGCTTCTTCTGAAGAAGATATGATGGGCATGGAAGTCAAATCCCTAATCCAAAAAATCAAGAGAAAGAGACAAGGATCTAAAGCTTGGTACCGAGCAAAAAGAGAACTCAAGCAGTATTTCCACGAAGTCGTTTCTAAATTCTTTAAAAAGCATCCAAACCTTCAAACTACTTTTGTAGAAAACCTTAAGGGAATCAAACAAAATAGCAAAAACAAAAAACGAACCTATTATCAATTTAGAAAGTCTCTCCACCACTGGAATCAAGGGCAACTGCTGGATATAATCCAGTCATACACTGAGATAAACCGTGTTTCTTTCAGACGTGTGAACCCTTTTCAAACCAGCATAACATGTCCCACTTTGTTGGGAGGATGTGGTCGGGTGGAAGAGAAATCCAGAAAAAGCCAATCAGAATTTGAGTGCCTTCATTGTGGCCTGAAGGGGAAAGCAGATTTTTTTGCCTCTCTCAATATTCTAAAAAATGGTCTGGGTTTGCAAGTTCCTACAGTCTTGCACTCAAAAAGATATAAAAAGACATAGAACACCATGATTTTTATAACTGTAGAAGGAATTTGGCAAGGACTCAAAGTTTTTGAATCGCACAAAATTGATATTTCAAAGTTTGAAGTAACTGCAATGAGAGGACTAAAAAGAACAGTGAGACGATTTGGAAAAGTTTTAGGGCATCAAGCAGGAGTGAATTCAGCTCATTTACTAACCTATGAAATTGCTAGGAAAGAAATTTATTTGCCTACATATCAATGGGTCTTAGAAAATCGAGTTTCTGACTTGTTAGAAAAATTAGATAAAATTCAGCAACAAGAACAGGTTATTTTGCTTGATTATGAAACAAATTGTGATTTAGAAAATCTATCTAAGCCCTTATCTCATGCTGGTTTGATTAAGCGGTATTTAGACGATGAATGGCCTTCAAATTAGAATGATCCAAAAATATCAGGTAAGTCTAAAACCACACCAATGGAAAAAAGAAAAAAAGATACACTTGAAGACAATATTGCAATGAAAATATCAGCTTCTCCAGTACGAAAATTAAAGAATACTGTTTTCATTGAGAATTGATCTGATGTAATTGCCATTTCAGCGTTTGGATCAATATCTCTCTTTCTTCCAAAAGAATTTAGAGCAATAAGACACCCAACACTTACGAACAGCCATAAAATCCAAGACTCTTGCAGAAATTGCATTGTAATATTTGGAAAAATTTATTAAGAATGCTTCTTTGAAAACCTCTTCCTTCAGGTGGAGGATGAAAAAGAAGCCAACATAGAAACCGTTTGGCTAACAACGAGAGGCCAAACAGCTTCTAAACATTGTTGGTTAGTGATTAAATTCACTCATGCTAAAAAGCATGTGGTTTCCCTCGGCAATGATATCAAGTGGTTTTCAAACGAGTGACTTCGCCTAACCTTGTAGCGATGTTTACATCCCGTTCCGCAGTGTCAGGGGCTGGGAAAACTCCTGAGTGCCTATCTATTCACTTGTATCGTAGGATCTTAAAACTAAAAGATCCTGAGCCTAATCAACTGGGCTTGTGATCACCTACAAGCCCCATCCTTCAGGTCGGGGTCGTTGACAATTAAGGTTTTTAACTGTTCTTACTCTTCGGTAATTTTACTTAAAAACTTTAGTGTTTTTCTTTTGAAGGTGTTTTCTTCCTTTTCAAAATAAAACCAAAATGGGTTAAGCAAGAAAGTAAGAATGGAATAGTAACCCATAAATGAATTTGACTCCAAGGAAAGACAGGAACGGAGGCATATAAGTATAAAATAATTCCACTAAGAATAATAATGCTACATAAAACTAATTGTATCCAGCCAGTAATACTTTTTTTGTGAAGAGTCTTAAGTAGTTTTTTATTTTCTTTAAGATGATCAACTGTAAATAGGATAAAAACGGTAGTAAAACCAAAACCAAGAATAATATGAAGGTACAAAATAAAACTAATTGGCTTTGGGAAGATATATTGGATAAGAAAAATTCCACTTCCTGAGAGAAGAAAAATCAGCAATTGTATTATTTTTTTCACTTCTTTTCTAATTGGGCATATAAAGCTTGAATGGATTCAATGATAAGTTTATTTTCTTGGTCTTTTTGTAGAAGTTGTTTTCTAAGGCGACTGTTTTCACCTTCTGAAATTTTTAATTGAACTTCTAACGATCGTTTTGAGCCTAAAATCCAATTTAAGTCAACTCCATCTGGAAAATGAAGTTTCTCTTTTTCTTTTTGAATCCAATTTTTTAGTGCTCCTTTGATTGCAGGAGATAAAGATGAGAGTTCTTTTTGAATACTTTCTTTTAAGCGATCTTTGATTTTTTCTCGAACATCATCATTATCAATCAGTGATAATAGTGTTTTTTCATGTTTAGTCAGTGGAGCTTCTTCTTGAGATTCTTCATGCTCCTCAACAATACTAAGGTTTTCATGAAGTTGTTCTATATTAGTAGTATCCTTTTTTTTATCCACAGAATTAATACCTATTTTTGATGAAGAAGTATGACTATCAAAATAAAATTTTTTCTAAAATATTCTAAGTTGCTCTAAGATAGAGGCTTAACTCTTTTTCATATTTTTCCCAATTAGGAAACAATTTTTCTCGTCTTTTAAACTCTTGAGTGTGAGAATAATGCTTCCCATTTTTTACGATATTTCCTAGCTCTCGATGCAATAACTCATGATAAGCAAGGTACTCTAAAAGTACAATGTTGATATCTGGAGAATCAAAAATTAAAGAGAATGCAATTTCATCTCGAACTATATGGTAATGGGCTACTTTACGAGTTGTGAATTTTTTAATCCAACAAACTGTAGGCATTGTTTCCATATCAGGAAACCACTGTTTTTGAATCCGATGAACTAATTCAGGCAAATTAATAAAAATACCACGCTCAGGCTTTTCCTCAAATATTGGTTGGTGAAATGACTTTTTTAGTTTGAGAAAAGCAGGGCTATGTAAAAAGAGAAGTAAATGATTTTGTTTTTCATTAGTATGAATTTCATGAAAAATACTTTCTAATATTGAGATATCAACCGTTGCAAGAGCATGATCTAAAGCTAATTGTTGTTCCTGTTTTGTATATTGCAATTTCCATGTATGATAAGTTTGTATAAATTCAACAGTAGTTTCTTTTTTCCATGAAAACTGTTGCATTGACTCAAGGTTAGAACAAACTTTTACAAAATTTTCTTCTTGGAAAAAGAATAAAAAACCACGGATAGCTTGGACTGTCTTATCTGAATACTGAATATAAACTTGAGGAGTTCCTTTCTCTAATAACCATTGAGGAACTTGACTTTTCCAACGATGAAGAAGTTGTTGTTGGTTCTCTTGATTTTTTACCGCATTTGCAATTTCGGTATGAAACTGTTTGTACGCTTTTTGCCAAGGAAAAGAATCTTTCCAGTAAGAAGCATCCTCTAAAATAATACCGTCTCGCAAAACATCAATTTCTTGAATCATTTTCCATGCAAAACGATCAGCCGATTTTAACTGATTTGTTCGAACTTTTTTTGATAAAAGATCAATGAGTTGCAAATGTTGTTCGTGGTATTTCTGAAGAATTCTTTGAGATGCTCCAGTCACTAAAAGTTTCCAAAGAGAACAAGCATAAGATTGCAAGGAAATAGGAAGTTCTTGTTTTTTCTTCAATATTTTTTCAAATGGAAAAGAGGGTTGCGTTCAACTAACTTTTTGTTTAGTTAGGTTTGTAGGTTTACTTCATTTATATTCCCACCATCAATGAGCCTTCCAGTATGATAAACGCCGTATCAGAGAAAAAGACTCCTTTAGATAGAAGGTTTGATCGAAACCGTCTTTTAATTGGATTCGAAAATCAAGAGAAATTACACCAATCTCATGTCATGATTTTTGGCTTAGGAGGTGTTGGTTCATATACAGCAGAGTCTTTAGCTCGGGCTGGAGTTGGAAAATTAACGATTGTAGATCATGATTATGTTTGTGTTACAAACACGAATCGTCAGCTTCACGCACGAAAAGGAACGATTGGAAAATCGAAAGCACTAGTAATGGAAGAGTTGATTAAATCGATTAATCCTCGAATTGATGTAGTTGCATATCCTTCATTTTATGCGGAACAAAATTCTTCCTCTTTTTTCTCTCAGAATCGTCCAGATTATGTAGTTGATGCTATTGATAATCTAACATCAAAAATTCACCTGATTCGAACTTGTTTAGATCTAGGTATTCCTATGACTTCATCAATGGGAGCTGCTGGAAGACTTGATCCAACAAAAATTCGAGTGATGGATATTTGGAAAACAGATATTGATCCTTTAGCCAAATTAGTTCGGAAAAAGCTTCGACGAGAAAAAGTATACAATAAATTTCCTGTTGTATGTTCTGTAGAGAAGCCAATTAAACCACAAGCAGAAGATATTTGTAAAACAAGGTGTATTTGCCCTGATCATGGACAAATTAATACATGTGAGTCAAAGCACATTATTATGGGAAGTATCTCTTATATTACATCTATTTTTGGTATGACTCTATCAGGTGTCGTTGTGAATGGTTTGCTAGGAATTAAAACTAAATGGAAAGCAAATTAATTTCGACTCCTTTTTCTGAAGAAAATTCTTTAATTGTAAAAGAATTTTTTGAAAGAAAAGGAGTGTGCATTTATCCAACAGAAACTTTTTATGCAATTGGCTGTCGTGCTGATTGTAGTGAAAGTGTATTACAGATTTATGAGTTAAAAAAGAGAGATAAGACTCAACCATTACTTGTTTTAGTTAATAGTTGGGATCTTCTTTTTCGATATGCAGAGGTTCCATCATCAGCAAAACCTCTTCTAGAAAAATACTGGCCTGGAGCATTAACAGCAATTCTTCCAACAAAAGAAGGATTAGCAAAAGAGCTTAATTTCCAAGGTTCTAAATTAGCCTTTCGTTATACTCCTCATAAAATTGCACAACAATTGATTGAAGTTGCAGGTGTTCCATTAGTTGGAACAAGTGCTAATTTTTCAAAACAACCTGAAATTGATCAAATTGAAGTTGCACAGAAAAACTTTAAGGATGATGTAAGTCTTTATATTGATGGAGGGAAAACTCAAGGTGGGCTACCTTCAACATTGATTGATTTTACTACAGAACCATTCCAAATAGTAAGACAAGGCATTGTAAACGTTTCTGAACTACAAGCGTAGTCCAGACGTTTTTATTTTCGTATTAAGCTGTTAGTACTTTTACACCATGTTCATGAACATAAATTGTGTGCTCAAACTGAGCAGAAAGAGAACCATCAGCAGTAAGTGCAGTCCAGCCATCAGCAAGAATTCGAACTTCTTTATGACCAATGTTGATCATCGGTTCAATAGTAAAGAACATTCCTGGAACAATTAAACTTCCAGTACCAGCCTTTCCAAAATGAGGAACTTGTGGGTCTTCATGAAATTCTTTTCCAATTCCATGACCTACAAATTTTTCAACAACAGAATAGCCATGTTTATGAGCATGAGCCTGAATTGCAGCTCCAATATCACCCATATGACAGTAAGGTTTTACTACACCAATAGCTAAATCCAAACATTCTTTGGTAACTTCAACAAGCTTCCTTGCTTCTTCAGAAACATTTCCAACTAAGAATGATCGATTTGTATCTCCATGATATCCATTCAAGATACTGGTAACATCAATATTTAAAATATCACCATCTTTGATCACAGTATCATCAGGAATCCCATGACAAATTACATCATTTAGAGAGGTACATACTGATTTAGGAAAGCCATGATAGTTTAGAGGAGCTGGGTATGCATTATGATCTAAAGTATATTCATGAACAATCTTATCAATATCATTTGTAGTCATCCCAGGTTTTACTAAGTTTCCTACCATCTCTAATGTTTCTTTTGCTAGAATACACGCCGCTTCCATTCCTTCAACGTATTCATCGCTTCGTACAATTTGCTTTTTCTCTTGGCTTGATAAGAATGAAGGAAGAATTGCTTTTTTTGCATCTTCTTTCCAATGACATTTCTTATACTTCTTTTGACTTCCACACCAACATGGATCATTGCGATTGAGTTTTCTCACGGAAGAATCTGGGTTTGTAGTCATTATTAGGATCTAGATTTAGTATTAAGAGTTTTTAGCGTACACAAAAAAAAATTCCTTATATGTAAAGTATAAGGGAATTTTGTAAATACAATGATGAGTATTGTATTTGTATTATTTTATGATACGACAATATTAAGAATTCTATTTTTCACATAAATAACTTTCCTTACGGTTTTATCTGTAAGGTTTCGTTCAATTTTAGCACTTTGTTTTGCTATCTCAAAAGCCTCATCTTGAGTAATTTCTTTTGAAACTGTAATTGTATCCCGTAGTTTTCCATTAATCTGGATTGGAAGAGGAAAAGTATCTTCTACAAGATATTTTTCATCATAAGTAGGCCATGTAACATAACTAACTGTAGCTTCTTCACCACCTAAAGCTTGCCACATTTCTTCTGCAATATGTGGTGCAAATGGAGCCAAAAGAAGTGTAAATGTTTTTAATGACTCTTTTGATCGTTGCTCTAAACTTGTAAGTTCATTAACACAAACCATCAATTGAGAAATAGCAGTGTTAAAACGTAAGTTATCTAAATCTTCAGTAACTTTTTTGATGGTTTCATGAATAACTTTAAGTTCTTTTTCTGATGGAGCTTGATCAATAACTTTTGGTGAAACTTGATCTTCATCATCAAAAAGAAGTCTCCAAGAACGACTTAGGAATCGGTAAATTCCATCAAGACCTTTTGTACTCCAAGGCTTTGCTTTCTCAAGAGGGCCCATAAACATTTCATAAAGACGAGTACTATCAGCGCCAAACTCGCCTACGATAATGTCAGGATTAACTACATTTCCTCGTGATTTAGACATTTTTACGCCATCTTCACCAAGAATCATTCCTTGATTTACAAGTTTCTTGAATGGCTCAGGAGTAGAAACATGCCCTAAATCATAAAGAACTTTGTGCCAGAAACGAGCATAAAGAAGATGAAGAACCGCATGTTCTGCACCACCAATATAAAGATCAACAGGCATCCAATATTTTTCAGCTTCTTTAGACCAAGCTTCATCATCATTCGTTGGATCAGTAAATCTTAGATAATACCAACAAGAACCAGCCCATTGAGGCATTGTGTTTGAATCTCGTTTTGCCTTTTTTCCATCAGGTAGGGTGATGTTAATCCAAGATTCACAATTACTTAATGGGCTTTCACCTGTTTCTGATGGTTGGTAGTTTTCTGTTTTTGGAAGAGCTAATGGAAGCTCTTTTTCATCAACAGGTTCTGCTGTTCCATCTTCATTAATATTTAATGGAAATGGTTCTCCCCAATATCGTTGACGAGAAAATAACCAATCTCGAAGTTTATAATTAATTGCTTTTTCACCAAGCTCTTTTTCTTCTAACCAAGTTGCAATTTTTTCTTTTGCAGATTCAACATCAAGATCATTAAGAAAGTCACTATTCATTAATTTTCCATCACCTGAATAGGCTTCTTCTTCAACAGAATCTCCAGAGATAACTTGAACAATTGGAAGGTCAAATTTCTTTGCAAATTCATGATCTCGTTGGTCATGACCTGGAACTGCCATGATTGCTCCACTTCCGTAGCTCATTAGTACATAATCAGCGATCCAGATTGGAATTTCTTTTCCATTCACAGGATTGATTGCATATGCACCTGTAAAAACTCCAGTTTTCTCTTTTGCTCCTTCTGCTTGACGAGTAACTTCGCTTTTTCCTGCTGTTGCTGTTTTATATGCTTCAATAGCTTCTTTATTCTCAGGAGTAGCAAGTTCACTTACAAGTGAATGCTCAGGAGAAAGTACACAGTATGTTGCACCAAAAAGAGTATCTGGACGGGTTGTGAATACTTCAAAACTTTTTTCTGTATTTGCTACTTTAAAATGAACTCTTGCTCCAACAGATCGACCAATCCAATTTTTTTGCATTTCTTTGATTGAATCAGGCCAGTCAAGACCATCAAGACCATCAAGAAGTTTGTCTGCATATTCTGTAATCTTAAACATCCATTGTCGCATTGGACGACGTTCTACAGGATGATCTCCACGTTCTGACTTTCCATCAATAACTTCTTCATTTGAAAGAACAGTTCGCAGTTCAGGACACCAATTTACAGGTGCATTATCTTGATAAGCTAAACCTTTCTTAAATAGTTGAAGAAAAATCCATTGTGTCCATTTGTAAAATTTTGGATCAGTAGTATTAATTTCACGATCCCAATCATAAGAAAAACCAAGTGAATTGATTTGTTCTTTAAAACGAGCAACATTTTTTGCTGTAGTTTGTTCTGGATGAGTTCCTGTTTGAATTGCATATTGTTCCGCAGGAAGTCCAAATGCATCCCATCCCATAGTATGGAGAACATTAAAACCACGCATTCTTTTATAACGACTTACAATATCCGTTGCTGTGTATCCTTCTAAATGACCTACATGCAGTCCCGCACCAGAAGGATATGGGAACATATCCAGCACATAAAATTTTTCTTTCGAATGGTCGATTTCTGCTTTAAATGTTTTGTTGCCTAACCAAAATTCTTGCCATTTCGATTCAATGTTTTTTGGATTGTAAGCCATAATCAATATCGTATAAAAAAGTTGCTTTGAATGAACTTAAAGTAAAACACGCTTTGTGGTGAGCTATTGTTCGCCGAAATTAAAGGCATTTCGTGGATTCGTCAATCTACTTTGTATCTAGATTGAATCACTCTTAGATAAGAAAAAATCCCAAGAAATTTTCTTAGGATTTAAAAAATAAGGAGATATCTTAAAAAGAAGGGCTATTTCGGTAGGAATTTCCTCGATCTACATAGGTTTGTGCAGATGCTGCAATAATTTCTACAATTGATTCTTCATAGGTCTTTTTTACTTTTGCAGGAGATCCAGTAACCAAAGAGTAAGGAGGAATTATTGTATTTTCTAGGACAACAGCACCAGCACCTACAATACTTCCTTTCCCTATTTTAGCACCATTCATAATGATTGCACCCATTCCAATCAAACAAAGATCTTCAATTGTACAACCATGTAAAATACAACGATGACCTACAGTCACCTGATTCCCAATAATCAAAGGTTGGTTTGGATCAGCATGACACATACTTAAATCTTGAATATTAGTATCATTTCCAATTGTGATAGGATCAGTATCACCACGAATTACAGTATTAAACCAAACAGAAGAATTTTTCCCAATACTAACTCGACCAATAATATCTGCACTTGGAGCACAGAACACAGAGTTATCAATTTGAGGGATTGAAATCAATTTTTGGTCATCTGATTGTAAATGGTAAAGAGTCATAAATTTTTTCTAAACTAGAAGTTTGATAGGACAAAATAGCAAAGTTATAAAAATCTAT
>JBNMNM010000038.1:0-13233 GCA_051275585.1 bacterium
TATTGTCCGTGAAGGTAATGCAAACTTGGATTGGTTAGGTTAGGTTTTTAATCTTTGAATCGAAAAATAATATTATGAATATTTTTGATATTACTTTTATTGTAATTTTTGCTTCCTCCTTTATTCTCGGTTTCATTCGAGGTTTTTTGAAGGAAGCAAGTGCAATTGCAGGAGTACTTGCAGGTTATTTGCTTGCAGGTAAGTATAGTACAGAATATGTTTACTTAATTAAAGGAATTATTCAAGATCCTAAAACGGCTGAGTTAGTAATTTACTTAGCAATTTTTGCAACTGGAATTTTTATAGGAGTTGCAGCAGGATATATTCTTGATATGGTAATGATTATCCCTATTCCTTCAATTTCAACACGAATTTTTGCGGGCTGTATTGGATTAGCAAAGGCTAGTATTGCAAATCTCGCTATTTTTTATTTAGTGATTAGTTATGTTGACTCGTTTAAGGATGAATTAGAGCAATCTCTATTTTATCCCTACTTCAAAGTAGTCATTAATTTTATGAAGGAGGTAAATCTTATTTAAGATTTTTACCTATCCTGCCGATAGGAAAGGGTAGACCTCCAACACAGTGAGGTTTACTTATGCAATATAATCAGTTTTTAAAAAAAGGATTCAGCCTAATGGAAATTATGGTTGTTCTTGTTATCATTGCGATTATTGGCGGAACTGCATATCCATACTATCAAAAGCTTGTAATTAAAAGTAAGCAAACAGAAGCAAAAACAATGTTAAGAAGTATTTATATGAGTCAGGAGCTCTATAACATTACGAATCAAAAGTTTGCGACTAAAATCACAGATCTTGATATTACAATCCCCACAACAACACGATATAGTTATCAAATAAAATCTGTTGATAATGGGGAAACATTTACTGCAACCGCTACCGCAAATTTAGATAATGATCCTGTTGAAGATCGATGGGATATTGATCAAACTAATACTCTAAAAAATACGGTAAATGATGCGATTGAGTAACCATGTTAGTCTATTGCTTGTTCAAAGTGTTCTGATTGCAACTTTACTTTTTATAACTACAGGTTGCACCCTCCTATATCCTAAAGGCAAAGTTACAATAGCTCATAAAGTACAAGCTAAAGGAAACATTAGAAATATAAAAACCCTTTATATCGAGTCATTCAAAGGCAAAAATGCAATGGAAACTCGAGCTATTTTAGAGTCTGCGGTTCAACTACAAAGACTCTATAAAATAGCAGGAATTCTTCCTACAAAAAATCTAGAATCGGTTGGAATTCTAAAAATTGAAATCACAGAAGCAAGTTCCAAAGATTTAGAAGAGGATTTAGCAGATCTTACAGAAAAAGAACTTCAGATGTTTTATGGAGAGAGTATCGTATCGCTTGGAGATGAAAAACTAAATAAAGGAAAATTAATCCGCCGAAATGCGTTGATTAGTTTAAAAGTAGTTTTGTCTCAAGCTAACGACAAAAAGAAGATATTAGTTAATCGAACTTATACTCAACCCTACCAACAGATTTATCGAGGTGAAACAGCAATCGCAAAGAAAAAACCTTTGAGCTTAGAGAGTGATCGTCTAAATCACCTTGTAATTGCTAAATTTTTAAGATCCATTAACTATAAACGAACAAAAACAATAATTCCTTTTGAATTTGCAGGAAAAAAGAAAAAATCTTATTTTTGGCCTTTTGTAGAAAGCACAATTGAAAGAGGAATTCGATTAGCTGAAGGAAAAAATTATATAAAAGCAGAAACTATTTTTACTCTCCTTTCTCATAGAATGGGAAAAAATAGTAAAAAATCATTTGAAGTGATTTCAAAAGAAAAAGCACAAATTTATTATAATCTTGGAGTCATCAAACAACTTCAACAAAAATGGGAAGGTGC
Organism: bacterium; assembly: GCA_051275585.1. Taxonomy (GTDB): domain Bacteria; phylum SAR324; class SAR324; order XYD2-FULL-50-16; family JBNMNM01; genus JBNMNM01. The sequence goes on from JBNMNM010000038.1 coordinate 1,883, forward strand.
TGCTTTAATGTTTTCGAAGGCAAATCGTCTTCAGCAAAAAATGAAATATGCTCAAGCATGGGCAGATTCAATTCAAAGATGGAAAGATCTTCAACAAATAAAAGTGAAGGGAACAAACTTAATTAAACCAATCCAGACAATTCAAAAAGAAAGAATTCCTTCGATTGAAGATCAAGACCGATTACTTTTAGATAAAAATAAACTCTGGCCTTATAAAAAATTAAGCGACAACGAGTCATGAAAAAAATAATCTCAATTTTTTGGTTGTTCTCAATCATACTGTTTATAGGATTTTCCTCTTCATCTTTTGCAACTATTGGAAAAGGAAGTGCTCTTATTTTTAACGAAAATATTGGTTCTGCTAAAAAACAAGCCTTGAATAATGCATTACGAAATGCAGTTGAGAAAGGTGTAGGAACATTAATTGATTCAAAAACAGTAACTAAAAACTGGGTTGTTATTCGTGATGAGGTATTTAGTTCAGCTCGTGGTTTTATAAAAGGTTATATCATTACTCGTGATGAAAAAAGTACAGATGGTAAGTCGTGGGAAACTCACATTGATGCACAAGTTGCAACTGCTAGTATTAAAAATAAACTTGAAAATTTAAGAATTTTGCATAAAAAAATGGGGCATAAACGACTAATTGTAGTTTATCGTCCTATAAATAAAAAAGCATTATCCAGTACTCACAATGCTGTTCTTGCCAGTTTGCAAAAAATTCAAGCTGAATATTTGAAATCAGGCTTTCGTATTTTTAATTCTCAAGTTACTCAACAAATTAAAAATTTACCTAGCCATCCAACGATTCAACAAGTCAAACAAATCGCAAATTCAGCCAATGCAGAGCTTCTTGTTGAGGTAGAAGTTGTTGTTGGAAGTCGTCGAAGAAACAGCACTACTTATTTCTCCATTGCAAAAACATTTGTACGAATGTCTGTTTATGATGTAAATACGGGAAGACAAATATCGAATATACAGACCTTTAAAAAGGCCTTTACGAGTGCTCGTCCAAGCAGTTATGATTGGGAAAAAGCTTTAGCAAAAGCAGGAGAGAAGGCAGGACAATCGGCAACAAATGAATCCATCAAAAATATTATTGAATATTATAAAACAGTTGGTGACATTGGAAACGCTTATTTACTGACATTTTTAAATTTTTCAGAAGATGAAGAAGACACAATTCTGAAAGAATTAGAAAATATGGAAGGGTATCAGTCATTGAAAGAACTGAAAAATACAGCTAGTTTGCTTGAAATTGAATATTTTTCAGGTTTAGGAAAAGGTCGAGTTCGACGTTTGATTCGGAGTAAATCAAAAAGTAAAAAAATCTGGATGCAGACTATTGATTCAAAAGGAAACCAGTTAAAGTTCCTTAAATATGGAACTCAACTTCCTAAATAACCCAATATCAGGAGAAAATAGGTTGGGTAGTCAGTCAAGCCGAAACGGCAATGAAAAAGGACTTGTTTCCTTTTTCAAAGGAATATTTGGTGGTGATAATGGAGAAGATGAACCTCCCAGTCACCCTGGGGAATTAGACTTCATTGATAACATCAAAGAGTTTTTTCAAACTACAATTCGTGAAGTAATGGTTCCTCGGACTAAAATGACGACAATTGAAAGCAAACAAACAATTCAAGATGCTATCAAACTCGTCAATGAGACAGGTTTTTCTCGTATTCCTGTTCAAGATAACCGCAAAGATAATATTGTCGGAATCTTAAATGCTAAAGATCTTTTCTCTCACTTCCATTCCCCTGAACTTCAAGTTGTTGAAGTCATGCGGAAGCCCTATTTCACGTCTTATAGTCAACCAATCCACCACCTTTTTTCCACCTTTAAACATCAAAGAAACCACATGGCAATTGTGATTGATGAGTATGGTGGTGTTGATGGTTTAGTAACTCTTGAAGATCTAATTGAAGAGCTAGTTGGTGATATTTTGGATGAACATGATGAAGCAACTCCTAGCTTTCAAACAATCAATGATCATGAAATCGTAATAAAGGCAGACTATCTTCTTGATGATTTTAATAAACTTTACGAAACCTCTTTTGAAAAAGAAGGAGTTGAAACAATAGGTGGATATATTTGCCATTATTTAGGCAAGATTCCAGAAGAAGGTGAAAATTTTAATATGGATAACCTTCATATTATTATTGAGCAATGTGATCAGCGACGAATAGAGAAACTAAGAGTCACAACTTCTCCATAAGAATGAGAAGTTCTTTCTTTGCCTGTACTACTGGTGCTTTATTAGGATTATTAGGTCTGCCTGATTTTCCTAATATTTTACTTTTATTATGGAGTGTTTCTTACTTTTTGATGCTACGACATTGCAAATTTACTTGGAAAAAACCAATCCTAGATTTTTTTCTTATTGGTTTTTTTCGATATTTTTTTCATTTTTCTTGGATTCTTTCTCTTCTATTCCAAAAAAGTCACCTTAATAAGGCAGTGATCGTTGGGTATTATACTGCTGGTATTTGCTTGATTGTTTTACCTTTTTGGTTGTTTTCATCTTTCTTTTTTCTTACGTTTAAAAAATTCGTGAAAAAATGGAAAGTTCTACTTTGGTTAAGTTTTCCATTTCTACTTTATTTTACTCGTCTGGTTCATGAGTTTTTTCCTTTTCAAGGATTTGTAGGAGGCGAGTTATCAGAGAAACAATGGGTTTTAGAAAATTTTTCTTTTTTTTATCCCATTATTGGTTCTTATGCGATTACATTTTTTATTCAGTTTTTCTTTTTCTTCGCTCTTTATTTTATTATTCAGAGGAAGTTCAAACTTGTAAGTTTAGTCATTGTTTGTTTCAGCCTACTATGGGGAATTCAACTCTTTGATTTTTCATCGAAAGGTAATGGAACAAAATACACTATTTTATTACTTAAAAATCAACAGTATTTTGAAGAAAATGCAAAACGAAAAAAAGTCGTATTAGAACTTATCGAAATAATTAAAAAAACAAATCATATCAATATTGACTTTGTTGTTTTGCCAGAATCAGCAATTCCAGAACTTGCAGAACAAGGGGATTGGCTAGAGATTTTCCAAAAACAAGTTCTTTCACCACAACAATCTCTTATTTTAGGCGGAATCCGAAAAGAGCTAGGGCAGAAAAAGTTTCTTTACTTTAATACTGCATATTTATTAGAAGGAAAAGAGTTTACCTTTGATTTATATCGAAAACAGTTTCTTGTTCCATTTGCTGAATATGTTCCTGTAATAGGGAATCGATTAGGAATTAACTTTCTTTTACCTCGTCGATATCCATTTACAGCAGGAAAAAGTTTATTTTTTAGCAACCATCCAAAAATTGGAATTGGAATTTGCTTTGAAGCATTACAAGAGAAATGGTTTTATGATCGTGATATAAAACCAATTCAATTTTACTTATTTATTAGTCGAGAAGTTTTATTTGAGCCGCTAGGAAAAAAAGTCTTATTGCAAAGTATGCGGGCAAAGTCACTACAAACAAATCGACCTGTATTTAAAGTTAGCAATCAAGGTTTTACTGGTAGCTTAAATCAAAAAAATATTATTTATACAAAGAAAATAGCTCCTTATGGAGTTGAAATTCAGTTTTATGGAAATCAACAACCATCATTTTATTACCAATTTGGTTGGTTACTTATTCCGTTAATTATCTTTGGATTGTTTGTTTGTTTCCTTTTGTTTGGAGTCATAAAAAATTATCTATTTTTTGACTTTCCAACCTAGAATTGAGAAACATAATTCTTATTTCCATTTGAACACTGTCATTTTACGTTCTCATTAACAATGTTTCATTAAAGAGTGCAATGAAAGCATTAAAATATATTATTATTGCTGTTTTAGTCCTTAACGGAGGATATTCACTGTATAAGTGGGTTGCTGGTCCTGACCTCGCTAAAATGTCTAAAACTCAAAAAGTTGCTTATAAATCACAAGCAGCAAAAGATGGTCTTGATTTAAAGAAACTTACGGCATTAGCTAAAAAAATTCGAAGCGGACAAGAATTAGAACGAAAAATTAATGAGAAAGGTGGAATCAATAATCTGGATTTAAATGCAGATAATAAAGTTGATTACATCCATGTTACAGAGTTTGGAAATACGAGTAAAAAAATTGGTTACTCTCTAACAATACAACCTAAAAAAGGACAAACCCAAGAAATTGCAAGTATTACCGTTGAAAAAAATAAAAACAAAGCTGAAATTCAAGTAACAGGAAATGAACAGCTTTACGGTAGTGATGCTATCTATAATGACTCAACGACAATTGAACGTTCTGCAAGCGAGAAAAGATATTCTTCAAGTAGTTATGGTTCTAGTTATCATAGTAGTTATTTTTTCTATCGTCCTTTATGGATTTCTCCTTATTCTTACGGGTACTATCCAGGATTCTACAGCAGCAGAACAGTAGTTTCTCCTGTAATGTATCGATCACAAACTACTGGATATAACTCTTCCACAGTACGATCAGGACAGAGTAGCTTCCAACAAAATTCTGGCTCCACAATTACAAATCCAAATCGTGGAAAAGTTGCAAGTCAGGGAATTCAGCGAAGTTTACAAAAACCAACCTCTACACAAAAACAGTTTCAAGCAACAAGCCGCTCTGCTACTCGTTCTGGTGGATTTGGAAGAAGTAGTACAGGTTCTACAGGTTCTACAAGTTCCACAGGATCACTTCGTTCTGGTGGGTTTGGAAAATCATCATCTTCATCGTCTTCTTATGGCCGTTCATTGTCTTCTTATAGTCGTTCTTCGCAAAGTCGAAGTGTCTCTAGTCGTTCTGGTGGATTTAGTTCTCGAAGTTTTAGTAGTTTTGGTAAATAATCTTTTGTTGGTCTTTAATAAGAATGCGATCAGTTTCACTTGTTAAGCTTCTTTCAGCTTTAGAGAAGCAGTCATTTACGGTTCATGGTAATGAACAGGTTTTGATAGAAAAAATTACATGGGATTACTCTGTTGTTCGTGAAAATACTTTATATTTTTGCCTTGAAAATGAAGAATTTCAAGAAAATTATATTCATGAAAATAGTTTATTCCATTGGAGAGATGCTGTTGATGCAGGAGCAACTTGTTTAGTTGTAAAAAAAGGTCGTATTCTTGATTGTCCAGAGAGTATAACTAGAATTGAAGTTGACGATGTCAATACAGCAATGGCTTGGATTGCGAAGGAATTTTATGCACACCCCTTCCAACAAATGCAAGTATTAGGAGTGACAGGTACCAATGGAAAAACAACAACAAGTCAACTTCTCGACTCCATTTTTCAGGTTTGTGAAGAAAAAACAGGTGTTATTGGAACTATAGGTATTTTTTATCCTAATAAAACAGAGGGAGCTAACCACCTATCAAATCCTCTTGCAACAGAGCTTTTTGCTGTTGGAAGCCAAATGGCGGATGAAAAGGTAAAAAACCTTTTACTAGAAATCACTAGCCACGGAATGGTCTTTCAACGCACAACCTCAATTGACTTTGATGTTGCCATTTTTACAAACTTGACCCAAGACCATCTAGATTACCACAAGACATTTTCAGCATATAAAGAAGCAAAGCTTTCTCACTTCCGACGTTTAGGAAGTATGGATAAAAAGGCTTTTGCAATCATCAATATTGATGACAATGCAGGAGCTGAGTTTATTCAAGCAATTCCAAAAGAACGAATTCAGTCTGGAAAAGTTCAAGTTTTAACTTATGGAATCCGAAATCAAGAAGCAGATTTAGTTGCCTCCCCCAAACAGATGACGGGAAGTTTCAGCGAATTTGAGGTTTTTCATAAAGGAACATCTTTAGCTGTCATTAAATTACCGACTCCTGGTTTATTTAATATCTATAATGCCATTGCTAGTTTTGGTGCTACGTTTTCACTTGGCATACCAACTGAAAAAATTGTCCAAGGGTTAGAAACAGCAAATCAGGTAACAGGACGATTTGAAAAAGTTTCATACCATAAAGATATTAATGTTTATATTGACTATGCTCATACTCCTGATTCTTTAGAAAACATTTTACAATCTGTTCGTCCTCTTACAAAGAAACGTTTAATTACAGTTTTTGGTTGTGGTGGAGATCGTGATCGAACTAAACGTTCAATTATGGGAGAAATTGCAGCAAAATTATCAGATATTGCAATTGTTACCTCTGACAACCCTAGAACAGAAAATCCAAAAGCAATTATTCAAGAAATTGTACAAGGAATGAAAGGCTTAGATAAAGATCAACTTATTATTGAAGAAGATCGAGAATCCGCAATTCATCAAGCATTACGAACAGCAAATGCTGGTGATTCTGTTCTAATTGCAGGAAAAGGACATGAAAATTATCAAATCATTGGAGAGAAAAAATTTCCTTTTTCAGATCGTATTGTAGTAGAAGAATTTTTAGAGACACAAGATCTTACGATTGGAAGGGCATGGGTTGAAATATCAAGTAAAATTTTACGAAAGAATTTTGAATTGATTTGGAAAGATAAACCAAAAGATTTAAAACTTCTAGCCGTTGTAAAAGATCATGGTACAGGTCATGGTACACTTCTCATGGCTAGAGAAGCACTTCGTGCTGGAGCCAACTATTTAGGTGTTGCTTGTCTATCTGAAGCTTTAGAACTTCGGAAAAATGGAATTGAGGATGCTCCTATCTTAATTTTTGGAGAACGTTCTTTTCAAGAAATTCCAATCTGTATTGAACATAATCTTAGCATTCAAGTACAATCTATAGAGCAAGCAAAACGAATTGCCCATATTTCTGAATTAGAAGGAAAAGTAACCAAAGTTCATTTTAAAGTTGATACAGGAATGGGACGATATGGTGTTCGATGGAATAATGCTGTAGAAGTCTATGAACAAATACAGAAAATTCATGGAATTGTGCTAGAAGGAATTATGACTCATTTTGCACAATCTGATGAAGCTAAAAAAGATTATGCAAATTTACAATGGTCTAGATTCAAAGAAGTCTTAGATGAGTTAGAGTCTAAACAGATTACACCTCCGCTTGTTCATGCTTGTAATACAGGTGGCTATTTAGATTTACCACATGCTCATGGTGATATGATTAGAACAGGTATTTTGCCTACTGGAGTCTACCCCTCAAAAGTATGTCGAAGAATTGATATTGACGGAGAAAAATTAGAACCTGCAATGTCAGTAAAAACTAGAATTGCTTTCCTAAAACAAATTCATGAAGGTGATTGTGTTGGTTATGGAATGCACTTTAAGGCAAAAGCAACAACTACAGTAGCAGTTCTTCCATTTGGTTACGGTGATGGATACCCTAGAATTCGAAATCAAGGTGGAGTTTTAATTCGTGGAATTTTTGCACCAATTTTAGGTGGTAATTCAATGGATGCTACAATGGTTGATGTTACTCAAATTCCAGATGTTACTGCTGGTGATGAAGTAGTTATTATTGGAAAACAAGAACAACAAGAAATTACCTCAATTATGGTTGCAGATTGGGTTGGAACTGTCTGTTATGATGTAATGTCCTGTTGGACTAATCGAATGGAAAGAAAAGTTCTATAAATACTCGATATATTTTCGTAAATGGTTAGTTATTTATGAAAACTTATTTACTAAACAAACTTTGAATCAGCTTTTTTTAAAAGATGCCGTTTTGTTATTGATGAAGGTATCATCAAATGATAGCTTCTCGATATTCATATGATATCAAGGTATTGTTGTTTTTCTCGGTTGAAGAAGGATCAAGGTTTGATTCTGTCACCACATTATTATTTTCTGGAGAAGTAATGGCAGCAAATAAGGACATGAAAATTCTAGTAGTTGATGACTTTTCAACTATGAGACGTATTGTAAAAAATATTCTTCGACAATTAGGTTATAATAATATTGTTGAAGCAGATGATGGAACTACAGCATTAGCAAAAGTTAAATCGGAAAATGATATTGAGTTTGTTATTACTGATTGGAACATGCCTAAAATGACGGGTCTTGAACTACTTAAAGAACTTCGTGGTGATGATCAATATAAAGAAGTTCCAATTTTAATGGTTACAGCAGAAGCTCTTCAAGAGAATATTGTTGCAGCAATTAAAGCTGGAGTTAACAATTATATTGTGAAGCCATTTGATGCAAAAACAATGGCTGAAAAAATTGATAAGATTTTTTCATAAGCTTTATTTTGTATGTTTTGTTTTATGAAAAGAATGTATTATTCTTTTCATAAAACAGCGTCTTAGCCTCTTCTGCTCTACTCCCTCAAAAATCTTCCCTTATAAATAGTAATTTACATTACTATTTATTTATTGCTTTTCAGTATAGAAATTCATACGTTAGAATAAATTTTATTCTATAAGACGAATTTTTAAACACAAGCTGAAAAAATATCATGTTACCTTGGAAAACGAACCATTGGATTGGTCCGAAAATCCCAAGGGAAAATGACACTGCAATTCAACTAACTCGTAAATTAGGTCTACATCCTTTAACTGCACAACTATTAACAGGTAAAGGGATTTCTAATGTAGATGAAGCATATCATTTTTTACATCCAAGTTCCCAATCGCTTCATAATCCATATTTATTAAAAGATATGGAAAAAGCAGTTTCATGCTTAGTTCAGGCAATCTTAAATCGTGAAAAAATTATGATTTTTGGTGACTGTGATGCTGATGGAACATGTGGAACAGTGCTTCTTTATGAGTATTTGAAACAAGTTACAAGTCGAGCTTGCTATTTCATTCCTGCAACAAATAAGGATGGATATAGTTTAAACTCAACTACTGTTGCAAAAATATTAAGCTCAAATATCAATTTAATTATTACTGTTGATAATGGCAGTAGCGCTAATTGGGGAATTAGTGAATTAATTGATCATGGAGTTAAGGTGATTGTTACTGATCATCATTTAATGGGGAAGACACGCCCACTTGCAACAGCATTAATTAATCCTCAACAAATGGATTGTTTTTATCCCTTTAAAATGTTGTCTGGTGCTGGAGTTGCGTTTAAGCTTCTCTGTGCTCTTACAGAAGAACTAGACAAAATAGGTTTTTGGGATATTTTTCAAGTGGAGCGTATTGAACCACTCGAATTTTTAGATTTGGTTGCACTTGCTACAATTGCAGATCGTTGTCCTTTGAATGGAGAAAATCGAGATCTAGTAAAATTAGGCCTAGAACAAATCAATTCTTATTCTCGGGTTGGAATTGCCTCGTTAATTAGAGCCATTAATATTCGAACCTATATTACTCCTTCAGTAATTAGCCACCGAATTGCACCTAAAATCAATGCTGCTGGACGGTTAGATAAGCCAAATACTGCCGCTAAATTACTACTTGCGAAAAATCCTCGGGAAGGTTTTGAGTATGCAAAAGAACTTCTTTGCTTAAATAAAGAACGCCAAGCAATAGAAAAAGAGTCATTTGATTATGCTCTAAAATTTGCAAATGAAGATACCGAACCAGTGATTATTCAAATGTCAGAGCAATTTCATCCTGGAACAATTGGAATTGTTGCAAGTCGTCTTTGTCGTTCATTTGGAAAACCTACCATTCTTTTAAGTCTTTCTGGTAATTTGGGAGTAGGATCTGCAAGAAGCTCAGAAGAAGTTAACATTCGATCTTTACTAGAAGAGTGTAGTTCCTTATTAGAGCAATATGGTGGTCATGCATCTGCGGCTGGTTTAAGTTTACAACATGAGAATTTTCATCAATTTAAAAAAATGTTGATTCAAACTGTTCAAGATAAACAAATTAAATCAAATCTTTCTGAAGAAAGTCTTCACCAAGAAGATGTAATAAAGTATGATGCCGTTCTAACTCCAAATGATCTTTCTGAAAAATTAGCTGATGAATTACTTCAGATGTCTCCATTTGGATATCAAAATCCTGAACCAGTCTTGATTGTTAAAGGGGTAAAACCTAACTCACCAAAAATTTTCTCACAAAAACATATCAAATTTGCTTGTGAAAGTAGAAATGATGCATGGGAAATTTTTGCATGGGATCACTTGGATTGGTATCAAAGTTTGCAACAAAAAGTTGAAATTGCAGTATCCCCACAAATTTACATGAAGGATAATCTTCCTGTAATGCAATTAAGGATGCTTGATTTTAAGGTTGCAGAAGCCGTCTAATCTCTATCCTGCCAAAACAATGACAATTTACCAGTTACCTCAGGATCATATTTTTCCTAATCCTGAGCTTTCTGAGCCAAATGGACTTTTAGCTATTGGGGGTGATCTTAGCCCCGAACGAATTTTAGTTGCCTATCAAAATGGAATTTTCCCTTGGTTTTCACCAGGGGAACCTTTTTTATGGTGGTCACCAGATCCTCGAATGGTTCTCTTTCCTGAAAAATTTAAAATTTCCAAAAGTTTTCGTAGAGTTATTAAAAAAGAAAAATTTGAGATTCGCATTGATACCTCATTCAAAGAAGTAATGACTCAATGTGCTGAAACACCTCGTCATGACCAATATGGTACATGGATTACTGATGAAATGCTTGCTGCATATTGTCAACTTCATGAACGTGGTTACGCTCACTCTATTGAAAGTTTCTATGAAGATAAGTTAGTTGGTGGCTTATATGGAATTTCTATAGGAAATGCTTTTTTTGGAGAATCAATGTTTGCAAAAATGACTGATGCATCAAAAGTCGCTTTTGCAAAATTGGTAGAATTAAGCACTCAATGGGGTTTTCAATTTATTGATTGTCAGGTAACAACAACACATCTTGAAAGTTTAGGTGCTGAGGAAATCTCTAGAGATAAATTCTTATTACTATTAGAAAAAAGCTTACAATCACCAACAAGGAAAGCAAAGTGGACAATATAAATGAAATTCAGTTTACCAAAATGGAAGGAGCTGGAAACGATTACATCTATATTAACCTGTTTAATCAAACGATAGAAAATCCATCAAAACTTGCAATTACAATGAGTGACCGTCACTTTGGAATTGGTGGTGATGGCATCGTTTTAATATCTCCAAGTGATGTTGCAGACGTTAAAATGAATATGTTCAACGCTGATGGCTCTGAATCTGAGATGTGTGGAAATGCCATTCGTTGTGTTGGGAAATATGTTCATGATCATAAACTTGTAGAAAAAAGTTCAATGCAAGTCGAAACTGGTGCAGGAATATTAGAACTTGATGTTCTCTTTGACCAAGAGACTCAATTAGTAAACCAAGCAAAAGTTTCTATGGGACTTCCTGAGCTAAATGCGACAAAAATTCCATCAACACTCACAGCTGATTCTATTGTTGATCATAGTTTTTCTTTTCAATCAGGAGAAACTTCTTTTGAATTAAAAGGAACATTGGTTTCAATGGGAAATCCTCATTTTATTACTTTTGTTGATTCTGTAGAAAATACTCTTGTTCATGAGTGGGGAAAA
>JBNMNM010000039.1:0-13049 GCA_051275585.1 bacterium
TCTGCTTGAAGATCGAAGTCACTTCCTTCAACAGCTTGCATTCTCCAGTTTCCACCTTCATCTTGAATCCACTCAACTTCAGCACCAGCAAGTTTTTCAACTTTTCCGTCACCAGTTAGTGCACGAGTAGTTACAGAGAACTTTCGAGCACAACCTTCTTCTTGAGAAGATGATGTTCGATGAATTTTTGGCCATTCTGGCCAAGTATTATCTTTTGCTCTCTCTTCAGGAGGCTGAGGCATAATTTCAAGCTGTGTAACTGATTTTGCACCTTGTCGAATACTTGTTCCAACACAATCAGAACCAGTATCTCCACCACCAATTACAATTACATGCTTTCCTTCAGCAAAAATTGCTTCATCTGCTGGAATTTCTTGACCTGCAACTCTTCGATTTTGTTGCATTAAGAAATCCATCGCAAAATGAGCTCCTTCAAGCTCTCGTCCTTTTACAGGAAGATCTCTTGGTTTTTCTGATCCACCTGTTAAACAGATGTAATCATAGTCATCAAGAAGACCCTGAACAGGAACATTTCCGCCAATATTTGCATTCGTTTTAAACTCAATTCCTTCAGCTCGAAGAACATCAATACGACGTTCAACAACCCATTTTTCAAGTTTAAAATCAGGAATTCCAAGTCGAAGAAGTCCACCAATTACTTCATTTTTTTCAAATACAGTAACAGTATGGCCAGCAAGATTTAATTGTTGTGCAGCTGCAAGACCAGCAGGCCCTGAACCAACAACAGCAATTTTAATTCCTGTACGGCTTTCTTCATCAACGATATTTGGAGTTACCCAGCCTTCTTCAAAGGCTTTTTCGATGATACTTAATTCAATTTGCTTAATTGTAATTGGAGTTTCAACTACTCCTGCACAACAAGCTGGTTCACAAGGAGCAGGACAAACCCGACCTGTAAACTCTGGAAAGTTGTTAGTACTCTGAAGAGTACCATATGCAGCCTTCCATTGATCTTGATATACAAATTCGTTGAACTCAGGAATTAAGTTATCAACTGGACATCCCCAATTACAAAAAGGGACTCCACAATCCATACAACGTGAAGCCTGAGTTTTCAGGCGATATGGAGTTAAAGGAGTATCAAACTCCTTATAATGCTTAATCCGCTCCTCAATCGGTTTTCGTTGAACACTCTCACGAGGAAACTCTAAGAAGCCAGTAATTTTTCCCATTTGTCGTCTATAGCAATTAGATGTTGATTGTCTTAAAATGGATTAGCTTACTCTCTTTTCTCTTTCGAGTTTTGCGAGAATTCTTCGATATTCAAATGGCATTACTACGACAAAGTCGTTCTTACGTTCCGACCAATTGTCAAGAATTCGTTTCGCTTTTGGAGATTTGGTATATTTGTAATGGTTTTCAATCATGCCATGTAGTTCATTGACTCGTTCTTCATCAATAAGCTTTTCAAGGCCAACAACTGAAGTATTGCAATTTTGTTTAAACTTTCGATCTGGATCATAAACATAAGCAATACCACCACTCATACCAGCAGCAAAGTTTCTTCCTGTGTGACCTAGAATGGCAACCGAACCGCCAGTCATATACTCACAACCATGATCACCAATTCCTTCAACTACAGCTATTGCACCACTATTCCGTACAGCAAAACGCTCACCAGCTAAACCTGAGAAGTAAGCTTCTCCACTAGTCGCACCATAAAGAACAGTATTACCAACAATCATGTTTTCTTCATTTACGTAAGTTGCTTTTTCTGGTGGAGCAATAATTAATTTTCCTCCAGAAAGTCCCTTACCAACATAATCGTTTGCATCTCCAGAAATAGTAAAAGTAATCCCTTTTGGAACAAATGCAGCAAAACTTTGTCCTGCTGTTCCACTAAGGTTAATCTTAATTGTGTCATCTGGAAGACCTTCTGCTCCATATTTTTTAGAGACTTTACTTCCTAGCATTGTTCCAACGGTTCGATTTACATTTCGAACTGGGATGGAAAATTCTACAGGAGTTCCATTCTCAAGAGCAGGTTGTGCTTTCTCGATTAATTCTCGATCAAGAATTTCATCAATATTATGGTTCTGTGTTTTCGTGTGTCGATAAATGCTTTCTCGTGAAGTTGGTTTCACAAAAATCTTACTAAAATCTAAGCCTTTTGCTTTCCAATGATGAATTCCTTTATCAACTTGTAGGTATTGAACTTGACCAATTAACTCATCAAACTTACGGAATCCAAGCTCAGCCATGATCTCTCTAACATCTTCAGCAATGAAGGTTAAATAGTTCACAACATCAGCAGCTTTTCCTGTGTAGTTCTTTCGAAGAGTTGGATCTTGAGTTGCAATTCCAACAGGACAAGTATTTAAGTGACATTTTCTCATTAACAGACAACCTGTTGCAATCAATGCTGATGTTGCAAAACCAAATTCATCTGCTCCGAGAAGCCCACCAATAATTACATCACGTCCAGTTTTTAGCTGACCATCAACTTGAACTCTGATCTGTCCACGAAGATTGTTCATTACCAATGTTTGTTGTGTTTCAGCTAAACCAATTTCCCAAGGACCACCTGCATGTTTAATTGAAGTCGCAGGAGAAGCACCTGTTCCACCGTCATATCCTGAAATTGTTACATGATCTGCATTCGCTTTAGAAACTCCAGCAGCTACAGTTCCAACTCCAGTTTCAGCTACAAGCTTAACACTGATTGTTGCTTCCTCATTTGAGTTCTTTAAGTCAAAGATTAACTGTGACAAATCCTCAATTGAGTAAATATCATGGTGTGGAGGTGGAGAAATTAGAGTTACTCCAGGAATTGTATTCCGAAGTTTTCCAATATACTCATTAACTTTAAGTCCAGGTAACTGACCACCTTCACCAGGTTTTGCTCCTTGAGCAACTTTAATCTGAATTTCATCAGCGTTCACAAGATAATGACTTGTTACACCAAATCGACCAGAAGCAACCTGTTTAATTTTACTTCGTCGATGATCTCCATTTGCATCAGGAGTAAATCGAGCAGGATCTTCACCACCTTCACCAGTATTACTTTTTCCACCAAGTCGGTTCATTGCAATTGCTAAAGTCTCATGAGCTTCTCTTGAGATTGAACCAATTGACATTGCACCTGTACTAAATCGTTTTACGATTTCGCTAACAGGTTCAACTTCTTCTAGTGGTACTGGAGTAAGTTCCGTTTGATTAAACTGGAAAAGTCCACGCAGAAAAGAAAGAGCTTTTGACTGATTGTTTACTACCTTAGCAAACTCTTTATATTTTGCTTTACTGTTATTTCGAGCTGCATCTTGAAGAAGATGAACTGTCTCAGGACCATAGGCATGATGTTCTCCTTGTGCTCTCCAATGATAATCTCCACCTGTTAGTAACTTGTGGAATTTACCTGCTTCTGGAGCATATGCACGTTCATGTCGAGTTCGAATTTCTTCATCAAGAATTTGAACATTTGCACCTTCAACAACTGATGAAGTTCCAGTAAAATATTTCTCAATTAGATCAGAACTTAACCCAACAGCTTCAAAGATTTGTGCTCCTTGATAACTTGCAAGAGTTGAAATCCCCATTTTTGCGAAGATTTTTTTAAGTCCTTTTCCAAGTGCTTTAATATAGTTTTCTTCTGCTTTCCTTTGTTTAACACCTGAAAGTTGACCTTCCATTTCAAGTTCAACAATACTTTCAAAAGCAAGGTATGGATTAATTGCACCAGCACCATATCCAATAAGAACAGCACAATGATGAACTTCACGAACTTCACCACTTTCTACAATCAGACCAATTCTTCCTCGAATATTTTTTCGAATTAGGTAGTGATGAACAGCAGAAGTTGCAAGAAGTGCAGGAATTGGAACTCGTCCTTCACTAAAGTCACGATCACTAAGAACTAAAAGTCGATACCCTTCGTTGATTGCTTCTTCAGCAGTCACACAAAGCTCATCTACAGCTTGCTCTAAAGTTTTTTCGTCTTTATCAAAAGTAATATCAACATTTAAAGATCGGAAAGCTCCATCTTTAATGATTCGAAGTTGCTCAAGCTCTGCATTCGTTAAAATAGGATGCTCAATCTCCAACATTGCACAATGTTTTGGAGTTTCATCTAAAAGGTTATAACCACCACCTATATTAGATTTTAGAGACATTACCAATTCTTCACGAATTGAATCAATTGCAGGATTTGTTACTTGTGCAAATCGTTGCTTGAAATAATTATAAAGCAACTTACTTTGATTAGAAAGAACAGCTAATGGAGTATCATTCCCCATTGAGTATGTTGTTTCTTGCCCATCAACAGCCATTGGCTTAATAAGCATATGGAGTTCTTCATAAGTATAGCCAAAAACTCGTTGTCGTAACCGTAGTTTTTCATGACTTGGCTGACCTACACTTCCAACTGCTGGCAACTGGTTTAGACTAATCTTATTGTCTTTAACCCATTGTTGATATGGCGTTTTTTTACTGATTTTTTCTTTAATCTCAGTATCTTTAAGAATTTGACCTTTTTCTGTATCGATCAAAATCATTTTTCCTGGACCAAGTCGTCCTTTTGATTTTGTTCTTTCTACAGGAACTTCAAGAACTCCAACTTCAGAAGCCATAATGAAGAAACCATCTGTAGTTTCTACATAACGAACAGGCCGAAGTCCGTTTCTATCAAGAGATCCACCAATTTGCGTTCCATTTGTAAAGAAAAGAGCAGCTGGGCCATCCCAAGGCTCTTGGATTGCAGAATGATATTCGTAAAAACTTCGAATTGCTGGGTCCATGTTTGAATCATTTTCCCATGATTCAGGAACCATCATCATCATTGCATGATCAAGATTTCGTCCTGTTGCAACAAGTAGCTCAAAGAAATTATCAAATGATGCAGAATCACTTTGTCCTAAACGGATAATTGGAAGAAGCTTCTTAATATCTTTTCCAAAAAGCTCACTATCAAGTTGTGATTCTCTGGAACGACTCCAGTTAATGTTCCCTTGAACAGTATTAATTTCCCCATTGTGTGCAATGTAACGCATCGGTTGAGCTAAAGCCCAAGTAGGGAAAGTGTTTGTTGAATACCGTTGATGAACAAGAGCAATCGCACTAGTAAAAGATGAGTCTTTTAAATCCGAATAGTATGCATCAAGTTGAGTCGCAAGGAACATTCCTTTATATACAATCGTTTTTGATGAAAAACTACATGCATAAAAGTACTCATTACCATCAAGATTATCTGCTTCAAAGATAGCAGTCTCAATTGATTTTCGGATGGTATAGAGTTTACGTTCAAACGCTTCTGAGTCAAATGAGCTTTTTCCAACAAAAACTTGAAAAGTTGCAGGTTCTACATGTAACAAGTTTTTAGATAAACAAGTATTATCAGATGGGACTTTTCTCCAACCCAAAACCTTTTGTTTCTCATTTTTAATGATTTTTTCAATTAACTCAAAAAACTTTGCTTGTTTTTCCTCTTCAGGAGGAAGAAAAAGCATTCCAACACCGTATTCTCCAGAACTTGGGACATCAAAACTTTCTGTCTCTAGAGCTTTTTTAAAAAATTTGTGTGGAATTTGAGTTAAAATACCAGCACCGTCACCAGCTAAAGGATCTTCTCCTGCTGCTCCACGATGTTGTAAGTTTCTGAGAATTTCAATCCCACTTTCAACGATATAGTGAGATTTTTCTCCATTCTTATTAGCAATACAGCCAACACCACATGCATCTTTCTCATGAGCAGGATTATAAAGACCTGTTTCAGGTGGTAGACCGTGAACTAGTTTTTTTTTGTATCCCATAACGATCTATAAGATAAGATGGATAAAGGTTATTGAAGAAATAGGAGGTATCTGAAGTGTTAGGTAACGATCAGATAGATACCTAGAGTTTTTTTGTAGGTGTTGTACGTGTTATGATTCTTGCTTTTTTGTCTAAGTTAATCACTCATACTCGTACTTGGGGAGCGATATTTACTACAAATAGATAAGAATGGCAAATAGAAATTGTGCAAGCCAGATTGTACAAGACTAATAAAAAAAATGTGTGCTTTTTTTTACAAATAATAGTTAAATTCCACTTTTTATTGTTTTGTGGAATTTAACTACCTATTTTTCCTTGTTATTCTTGCTCTTGTGCTTCGTATTCTTTCATGTGGCAACTTTTATATTTTTTACCACTTCCACACGGGCATTTATCATTTCTTCCGATTTTTACCTTAACTCTTCGAGGTTCTTGTTTTGGAGCTTCCTCTTCAGCTTCATCCATCGTACTGAAACCTTGAAACTTATCATGAACCATTTGCATTGCTGCAGATTCTCGATGTTGGAAATCTGTTTGTGGTTCTTCCTGAAGTTGTACATGAAAATAAGCAGTAAGACATTCTCGGGCAATTCGTTTCATTAAGTCTTGGAAAAGATAATATGCTTCTTTTTTATATTCATCTAATGGATTTTTTTGAGCATAGCCTCGAAGACTAATTCCCTCTTTTAAATGATCCATTTGAAGAAGATGATCCTTCCATGAAGAATCTGTAGTTTCTAAAAGTATATGACGTTCAATCATTTTTTGATATTCGCCAAAATCTTTTCCTCGTACCTCATATTCATTATGAATCGACTTCATAACTTCAGTACGTAGAAAATCATCTTCTAATTTCTGCTCTCCACTAAATGCTGGAAGGGAAGTAATTTGAAAAATAGTATCTAGTTCCTTTTGAAGGCCTTCTATATCCCATTGATCTGTAAATTTTTCATTACAAAATTCTTCAAAAAGATCATCAACAACATCTTCAGCCATATCAAGTAAAACATGCTCTATTTCTTCGCCTAAAATTTCTCGACGTTGTTTGTAGATAATGTCTCGCTGACGATTCATTGCATCATCATACTCAAGAAGATGTTTCCGAATTTCAAAATTTTGTGCTTCAACTTGCTTTTGAGAATTTTCGATTGCTTTGGTAATTAAAAAATGTTCAATAGCTTCATCTTCTTCCATCTTGAGGCTATTCATCATTTTTGTGATTTTTTCACCACCAAAAACTCGAAGTAAATCATCATCTAAAGAAAGATAAAAACGACTTTCTCCTGGATCACCTTGACGACCAGCACGTCCTCGTAACTGATTATCAACCCGTCGAGATTCATTTCTTTCTGTTCCTAAAATAAATAATCCACCTTTCTCAATAACACCTTTCTCAAGTTGAATATCGGTTCCACGACCAGCCATATTGGTAGCAATTGTCACGGTTCCAAGAGTACCCGCAGCAGCAATAACATCTGCTTCTTTTTCATGATGCTTGGCATTTAAAACATTATGCTCAATTCCTTTTTTCTTTAATAAGGCACTTACTAGTTCAGAACCTTCAATCGATGCAGCACCAACAAGAACAGGCTGTTTTTTCTTCTGAAGTTCTTCAATTTGGGCTACGATTGCTCGATACTTTGCTTCTTTTGTTTTATAAATTACATCTGCATGATCTTTTCGAACAATTTCCTTATTTGTAGGAATAACAATAACACCTAAACCGTAAATTTTACCAAACTCAGTTTCTTCGGTAAGAGCTGTTCCTGTCATACCACTTAACTTTTCATACTTTCGGAAATAATTCTGGAAAGTAATAGAAGCCAACGTTTGACTTTCTTGTTCAATTGTAACTCGTTCTTTTGATTCTAATGCTTGATGAAGACCATCACTAAAACGTCGTCCTTCCATTTGACGACCAGTAAATTCATCAACAATAATAACTTGTCCATCACTAACCACATAATCAATATCTCGCTTAAATACATAACGAGCTTTTAATGCTTGATTAACATGATGCAAAATTTCAATATTTTCAAAATCGTATAAACTTGGAGACTTTAACGAATCAGATAAACGCTCTTCCATTTTCTCAACTCCACCCTCAGCAATCTGGATGTTTCGAGTTTTTTCATCAAGTTGATAATCACCTGGAATAACAATATCTCGGTCTTCCTTCTCTTTTAAAAAGTCTTTGACTTCTTCAACTTTAATGTTTTGTGCTTTTGCAATTGCTTCTGGTTCTGCGGCATCAGAAACTCGATACTCTCGAAGAAGACCATACATTACCTTATCAATAATATCATATTGCTCAATTGAGTCTTCAGAAGCACCAGAAATAATCAATGGAGTTCGAGCCTCATCAATTAAGATACTATCAACTTCATCGACAATTGCGAAGTAATGACCTCGTTGAACATACTCTTCAAGCTCAAATTTCATATTATCACGAAGATAATCAAATCCAAACTCGTTGTTTGTTCCATAAGTAACATCTGCGGCGTAAGCAGCTCGCCGTTCTTCATCTTCAATTCCATGAATAATTAAGCCTACTGATAAACCAAGGTAATTATAAATTTTCCCCATCCATTCAGCATCTCGTTTTGCGAGATAATCATTCACCGTAACAACATGAACACCTTTTCCAGTAATCGCATTAAGATAAACAGCCAAGGTAGAAGTAAGAGTTTTTCCTTCCCCTGTTTTCATCTCAGCAATTTGTCCATCATGCAAAGCAAGAGCACCCACTACCTGAACATCATAATGTCGTTGTTCAAGAGTATTCATTGCTGCACGTCGTACAAGAGCAAATGCTTCTGGTACTAAATCATCTAAAGAGGCACCATCAGTTAATCTTTTTTTCAACTCTTCAGTTTTGTCCTTACACTCTTTTTCTTGAAAAGAATTATACTGCTCGTCAAAAGTACCGATTTGTTCAATAGTTTTAAGATATTGCTTTAGTTTCTTATCACTATGAGTTCCAAAAATTTTTTTCTTAAGGTAACTGAACATGTCCTTATTTTCTAAATAGGGTGATTACAATTAATGCAAAATTGATAAGGTAAATTGACTTCGCTATTCCTTTTAAAATAAAACCAAAATTTGAACTTGATATCCTGAAAGCATTGATTTCAGATTACTCTATTTTCCATCCTCAATATATAAAATTGGATTTTGAGGAACTCCATTTAACAACACTTCGTAGTGAAGATGTGGGGATGTACTGACTCCTGTATTTCCTACTGTTCCAATCAAAGCACCTCGTTTGACTAGTTGCCCTACTTCTACATTGAATCCAGCAAGATGAGCATAGCGAGTTACAAGTCCATTTCCATGACCAATCACTAGTAAATTTCCGTAATGAGTATCATCGTTAGTAGAGAGAACAATTCCTGCGGCAGATGCATAAATTGGTGATTTTGGTGGTGCAGAAATATCAATGCCATGATGTTCTTTTAATCTTCCAGAAAAAGGGTCAATTCTTTCTCCAAAAGCAACAGATAGATAACCTTTAATAGGCCAACGATTTGGAATTCTAGAAAAGATATTTTGCGGATTTTGATAAAATAATTTGAGTTGAGCAAACTGTTTACTGCGATTATCAATTGATGTTTCGCTTTTTTCAGGTTTTGACTCAATAATTTGCAAAATACCTAATTTTGCTTTTGCTTCTAACTTTTTAAGTTTCTTCTTTTCAGCAAGAGTTAATGCTTTTTGGGCTGCCCCTTCTAAACTCGTCAAAATTTTTAATTTTTGATATAGTTCACTTAAACGATCAAGTTCAAATTCTAGTTTGACTAATTTTTTTTTATATCCTTGAAGTTCCTGTTCTTTTTTATTGTATTGATCTTTTAATATTGTTGTATCAAAAAGTTTTGTTCTGATAGACAAATAATCATATAACATTCCTCCCCATAAAACCAAAGCAAGTGTAAGAACCATTGTGATCAAAGAAAACAAGCGTACAGGAATCTTAAACTTACTGACCTTTGAGGTTTTTTGCGGAATAACAACAACAGTGAAATATTTACTAAACAAGAATCACCCCTTCTTGATTTAAAAAAGGTCTTACTCTAAATGAAAGTTAGTGAGTCTAAGAGAGTATCTAAATAGAATCAATAAATTAATTCAAATAATTAAAATAACTAGTTATCAATAGGAGTTATGTTATAGTCTTAGTAAAAACTTTTATCGAAAGAATCAAGAGTCCAATTAAACCCTCAATAAACGCGAATACTTTTAAATCTAACTTTGGAAACTGCTTCTTTAAAAGCGATTCTACTTTATCATAATTTGCCCATGTAAATAGAGCATCAGTAACCATTAAAAAAGCAATAATTGTTAAAAATAAATGCATTCAATCTTCCTTAATTTGTTGGTAATGAAATACTACTTAATAACAGTTTGGCGGTGTCTTCATTAAATTGAATTCCAAATCCTACATAATAATCTTGATATTTGGACTGAGTATTTAAAAAGTCATCAGCACCAGCAACAAAATAAAGATTATTATGAAATTTCCACTTCATTCCTATCTTAAAATGAGTTCCTTCATCATCACGACCAAAATCAAAAATATCTAAATTAATCCGAAACTCATCATTTCGACCAAAATATTGATCAACTCCAACTCCAAATGTACTTTCAATTAATCCAATTCGAAGCTCTGTATCATAGAAACGTTGTACAATCTGAGCTGAGAAAACAAACTCTTCTGTTGTTTCTTTTTTTGTTTCATCAGAACTAGTTGTTGTTCCACTTGTTGTTGTAGAAGTTGTTGTTGTCGTTGTTTCATCTTTTCCTCGTGGGTTTTTGACAAGCCCAATGCGGTAATAATGATCTCGGACAGGACGAATATCAATATCTAGATATGATTTGAAGTCACCAGCAGAAGTAAGGTACTCCCCACGAAATCCAATATCAAGACGAATTCGATCGGCTTGATTCAGGAATTTATTGACTCCATCTAAAGCTTCATTAAGAGAATCAGCCGTTTTTTCATCATTCAGAAGTTTTCCAATCGTTCCTTCTCCTCGATCCATCTTTCCTGTGATGGAATCAAAGTTGGCCATACTAGAATCTAATTTCTCTGAGGAACTATTTAGGTTTCGTAAAGAATCATTTAGATTCTTTGTCATTTCAGGAGCTTTATCCGCAAGATTTTTTGAAACCTTTTCAATATTGCTAACTAAACTTGTGATTTTATCCTGATTTTTCTTCATTAAATTCTTTAAATCGCCACTAAAATCACCAAAATTGGTAACAATTTTATTAATTCCAGAACGATTTTTTTGTGAGATATCTTTTAGATCTTTAGTAAATTTATCTAAATTCGAAATCACATTTTTAATTCCAGCCTGATTTTCTGCTGTAATATTATTAAGATTTTTTGTAAATCCTTCGACATTAAGTAGAATTGAGCTAATTTTTAAATTTACCTTTTTAAACGACTCATTTAAATTTCGAGTCATATCTTCTGTATTTTTTAAAATATTATTGAATTTTTTTGTTCCTTGTTCTCCACCCATTGAATCCTTCAGCGACTTTGTCACACTTTTAATGTCAGCCATAATCAAAGAAAGATTATTCACTAAACTATCTAAATCAGCACCTGGGCGGATGTTCTGAATTTTATCACCATTTTTTAGCATCGAATCATTTTGAGATCCCATTGTAAGTTCAATAAACTTATCACCTAAGACTCCTAATGATTTAATCGAAGCACCACTATTACTACGCAATGGATATTTTTTATAAACCGCCATTGTTACTTGTGCTTTTCCTTCAACAAGATCAATTTTTTTAATCTCTCCTACTTTGATTCCTGCAATTCTTATTGCAGTTCCAATTGCTAATCCTGCAACATTATCAAAAGAGGCAGAAACAGTGTAAGTTTCTGAGAGATCAGGGCTATATTGAGTCACCCTTACTGAAGAATAAACTAAGAGTCCTGAACCAACCATGATCAAAAGACCAACACTAAGCTCAGTTTTCAGTTTTGCAAGTAGTGCTATCAAGTGAAACGTCCAAAAAAATTAATAAAATTATGTGTTCTCATCCTAAGCAGTAATAGCCTAGACAAAAAAAAGGATAATTCAAACATCTAAAAAATAGGTACAGCCTATTATATATTATACGATATTTAGTCTCTTGAAAAAAAAGATTTTTTTAAGATAATATCTATTTTGTACCTCAGATAATACTTTTCTTTTCTTTAATTTGTTATACCTTACGCTGTGACTACTCCCACCACTAACCTTGCGGTATAGTGGGGGCTTCTAGAGGCCAAAGCCCCAAAGACTCTAGCCCGAGTCTCAAAATATTTAGTGCAGCATTCAAATCACGGTTCATGGATAAACCACAAACATGACAATGGTGTGTCCTTGTCGAAAGACTTTTTTCGATTCTTTCACCACAGCCACTGCAATCCTGCGAGGTGTAGCTTGGATCGATTGCAACTACTTTGGTTCCTAGTTCCTCCGCTTTGTATGCGAGGATTTTTAGAAACTTGCTCCAGCCAACATCTGAGATCGATTTGTTCCGACCAGTATTTTGTTTGGCTTCCAAAGGATTGGATGCTTTTTTCCTTTTTCGCATCATGTTCATTATGTCCAGATCCTCGTGGACAATCAGATCCGAGATGGAAAGCAGAAAGTTGGCTTGCTTATGGAGGAAATCAGTTCTTTGACATTTGATTTTGTAGTGAACTTTTTGCAAAGCATTCAAGATCTTGAAATATTTAGGAGTTCTCTTTTTTGTTTTAGACAATTGGGTCTGAAGTTTTTTGAGTCTCGCTTCACTTTTCCGTAAGAACCTTGGTGCTTTAACTACATCACCATCACTCGTGTAGAAGAAATCAATCAATCCTAAATCGATGCCGATAGGTGAAGAATAATTTGGTTGCTTAAGCTCGATTTCAAGATCCAATTCCGAATCAGGTTCGGGTTCAGGGATCTCAAATGAGAAACAAGCAAACCATTTTCCAGCTTCCTTGGCGATCATTAAGGTCTTGATTACAGATTCTGGAGCGATTTCACGGTGGTAGACGATTTTGATGTCTCCAATTTTGGCGACTGTAATTTTATTATTTTTAGGCCGATGGATAAATTGTGGGTAGGTTATGCTATCCCAGTTGCCACGCTTTTTATATTTTGGAAAATCTTTATCCTTTTCAAGTTTAGTGGTCTTTCTTTTTTTCTGAAAAGCTTGATCTAACCTTTGAAGAGCATTCTGCAAAACTTGCGAGTAAACCCCTTTGTACCAAGGCTTCTCTTTCTTGAGAG
>JBNMNM010000040.1:0-13041 GCA_051275585.1 bacterium
CATAATGAAGGTTCTCTTCATATTGGTGATATTGTAATTTAGAGTTATTATAGGAATATAAATGGCAACAATTTTAATAGTAGAAGATAGTAAATTAACTGCAAAGTTTATTGGAGCAATTGTTGAAGGGCTTGGACATGACTTTAATATTGCTGAAAATGGAGAAATTGCTGTTGAATTATTTCAAAAGAATGTTTATGGCACAATCCTAATGGATTTAATGATGCCTGTAATGGATGGTTTTGAATCAACAAAAACAATGAGGATGTTAACTGATCGTCCAAAAGTACCAATTATTGCGGTAACTGCAAATACTGAGATTGGAATTCGATTGCAATGTCTGAAAGCTGGAATGGATGATTATATACCAAAACCATTTAAGGCTGAAGGATTACAAGAAAAGCTCGACTATTGGTTGAATTATCAGGAATATATTTAACTAGAATTGGTTTTTCTATTTTTTTAGAAAGAATCAAAAATCTCTGTATTGCTATTACTAAGTAGTGCAGAGTAAATAAACTATAATGACTAAATTTATTTATTTAGTTCTTTCTTTATAAATAGGTATATTTCTGTTTTTGTTAGAGGTGTTATTCAACCTGAGATAACCTTCAAAATGGTGAAGACCTATTTGGGCGATATTTAGTATTTTTGTTTTCATGGAAAACAGATTAATTTTCTTTTTTGGTAAGACATAGAGATTTTATGAAGCTGTATATTATTGGGTTTTTAATTATTATTTCTCTTGTAGGTTGCAGTGCTGAGCGGAACTATCAAGCACGTTATTCTAAATCTGCAACAATGCAAGAAGAAAGTAGATCTTCTTTTTCAAAAAGAAGATCTACTAGAAAAACAAATGATCAACATCGTTTAACAAAACAAAAGGGCAAAAAAGAAGTTACAACTCAAGCACGAAAAATTCATTATAATGGTGATATTTCTCTACGAGCAACAAAGGTAAATAAAGTTCTTGAAGACTCAATTTTACTAGTTCGAGTTGCAGGTGGATATATTGAAAATCGATTTAAGAATAGGATTGTTTTTCGAGTTCCAGTTAAAAAATTCCAAACCATTTATCAGAAAATACTTAAACTTGGTGATGTATTAAAGAAAAGCATGACAGCGGTGGATGTTAGCCAAGCTTTTTTTTCAATTCAACTACGATTAAATGTTACTAAGAAAACAAAGAAACGTTTGTTAGAACTATTAAGAAAAGTAAAAACGGAAAAAGAAAAATTAAAATTACTAAAAGAAATCCAAAGAGTAACAGAAGAACTTGAATATTTACAAAATCAATTAAAAACATTGGAAAGTTTATCTAATTTTTCACGTTTAACTTTAAGTGTACAACCAAGAATTCAATTTCAACGTTCTAGTGCTCGTTCCGATATTGATGGATTTTACTGGATCTATAATTTCTCCCCATCACGAAGGTCTGTCGCATATAGTGGAGCTTTGCTTGAATTGAAAGTTCCTAAAGGTTTTGTTTTATTAAATAAGGATGATTTATGGATTGTTGAAAGTGCTGATAATTCTGTTTTTTGGGCAAGTGAGAAAGAAGTAAATCCTATTGGTAAAACTGATTTTTGGTTTGAAGTAATTCAATTAAGACTTAAAAATGAATTTCAAAAAACTTCAACAAAGAAAATAGGCAATTATAAATTGTTAAGGATGGTCGGATTTGGAGATAAACCTTATATTTACTGGATTGCAATTCAAGTCGTAAAAGAGAAATTACAAATTATTGAAGCCTTCTTTCCTTCAGTTGCTGATGAAAAGAAATATCAAAAAGAAATTATTCAAAGCATTAAGAAAGGAAAACGATGAGGACTCAATTTTATTTATTTCTTTGTATTTTACTTTTTTTAGGAACTTCTCAAGTTGTTGCCCAAAAAAGATCAATGGCAATTCAGTCGAATTTTACTTTGAAAGTAAGTAACCGACAACTTGCAGCAGAATCGATTATGAAAAAATTGACTTCGATGGGAGGTTATTTTTCTAAAAAAAGTGATCAATTTTTAGTGCTAAAAGTTCCACAAAAATCAGTTAAAAAATTTTTAGTTTTTGCAAAGTTACAAGGATTATCTTTTGGAGAGAACTATCAAGTACGTTATGTTGGAGATCAATTAGCAAGGTTACAAGCAAGGGTAAAATCGAAGGAAGAATTGTTAGTTGCTTATTTTAAAGTTCTAGATCGAGCTGGTGATAAGGATATTTTAGAGGTGGAAAAGGCAGTAACTCACCTTATTCATGATATTGAAAAATTTAAAGGACAAATCTACTTTTTACAACATCGTATTCAGTATGCGGTTGTTACTATTTTCTTTAAATTTCGCCAAAAAACAGCTCCTAGACGAACATATTCATCTTTTCCTTGGTTGAATCAAGTTAATTTACAGTTATTAGTTAGAGAGTTTCAATAATGTACAAATTTACTCTATTGCTTCTTTTTTTGATAAGTATACTGTCCTCTTGTAGTAATGATTATCGACATATTTTGCCACCAAAAGGATTTGCTCTTTTTCATGAAACAGAAGCGTATAAAGCCGTTACTCCTGATAAAGTTATTTATAAAATTCGTACTAAAGAAAATAAACCTTTTGCTGATTTATCTTTTTGGAAACATGCATTAAAACGTCACATGTTGAATAATGGGTATCATTTCCAATCAGAAGAAGAGATTCAAGCTATTGATAAAAAAGGATACTTGTTAGATTTAGTAGCATCATTAGGAAATTCCGATTATAGCTACTTAGTTGCAATTTTTATGAAAGGGAAACGAATTTTAATTGTAGAAGCAGCAGGTGAAGTGAAGAACTTTAGAAGTCGGCGAAAAGATATTATTCAATCAATTCAGAATTTAAATATTGTATCCCTTCCAGACTTTGATTAATTTCTCAACTTTTGAAGTATTTATTATTGAATGATGGAAAGAGAACTGAGTTTAAAACGATTATTTGAACCATTAGAATTACCTTGTGGTACTGCGATTAAAAATCGATTTCTAAAGTCTTCTATGAGTGAGGCTTTAGGAACAAAGAAAAATACACCTACAAGTGAGCTAAGTCATTTGTACGAAACGTGGGCGAATGGTGGTACAGGAGTTTCAATTACAGGTAATGTAATGATTGACTCTACGGCTTTAGGAGAAGTCCAAAATGTTGTTCTTGAAGATGAAAGAAATCTGATTGCTTTCCAAAAATGGGCAGAATCAGGAAAAAAAAATAATACACATTTATGGATGCAACTTAATCATCCAGGAAAACAAAGTCCTAGTTTTCTTTCGAAAGAACCAGTATCAGCTTCGGCAATTCCTTTTTCATTACCCCTCAGAAAAATTTTTCATCGACCTCGTGCATTAACAGATCGAGAAATTCGACAAATTATTTTTCGATTTGCTCGTTCTGCTGCACTTGCAAAAAAAGCAGGATTTACAGGTGTTCAAATTCAAGCAGGTCATGGTTATTTGATTAACCAGTTTCTCTCTCCACGTCATAACCAAAGAAGTGATAATTGGGGAGGAAGTGCAGAAAAAAGAATGCGATTTCTTTTAGAAATTTATCATGCTGTCCGAGAAGCAGTAGGAGGAGCATTTCCTATTAGCATCAAATTAAATTCTTCTGATTTTCAGAAGGGAGGATTTACTGAAAGTGATTCCATTCAAGTGATTTATGCACTTTCAGAATTAGGTGCTGATTTAGTTGAGATTTCAGGTGGAAATTATGAAAAACCTGTGATGATGGGAGCTTCAAAAAAAGAGTTGTCTAAAAATAGTGAAGCCTATTTTTTTGATTATGCAGAAAAAATAAGAAATATTATTCGTACTCCTCTGGTGTTAACGGGTGGTTTTCGTTCTGCCCAAAAAATGGAGTATGCTTTAGTCAAAGATGTTGTTGATATGGTTGGAATAGGAAGACCATTTTGTCTTGAACCTGATTTACCAAATCAAATTTATAATAATCAGGATTTTCAAAGCTCAGTGCATTTATTAAAAACAGGAATTAAATTTTTAGATCATGCAGGAATGTTAGAAATTACATGGTATGAACAACAAATTGAAAGAATTGCAAAAGGATTAAAACCAAAACCAGCATATAGTAAATTTATGTCACTTGCACAAAATCTAATTAGCAATGGAATTCATAGTTTCCAACATCGTAAAAATTAAGATTAATAAATATTAATCCTTTTTTGGAATCGAATATATTTTTTAGTTTGCTCTTTAAGATCTATCATATAATTATCTATTCAGTACGTTGGGATTTATTAACTCAAAGTTCTTTGAGAAGCTAAAATTACACTTATTTAATAATGAATAATCTAGTAAACCTTTTTTAGTAAAATTATTACTCTTCAGAATTGATTTGATAGGATACTAAAATCTATTAATCAATTCTATTTGGTTCAACCTTTATATGGTCAAAAAAATGGAAGAAAAAGAAGATATAAGTCCTGATTCTGTCGCTACAAAAACTTTTATTTATACAAGTGTTACTTTTATCCTTTTTATTATCGCAGCATTCAAATTTGGTATGTAGTTTACATGTTAAATTTGCAAAGAAAAAAATGAGGGAATTTAAACAAAAATCTTGTTCAATATAATGGAGTAAAGTTTCATGCTAAACTATTTTTTAGAGAGTGCCTCTTCCTATGGAGGGGATATTGATAAACTGTTTGATTTGATTACATACTTAGTTGGATTTTGGTTTATCCTAGTTCAAGGAGTCTTTCTCTATTTAATTTTTCGGTTTCGAAGAAAAACTGGAGTGAAAGCAAAATATATTGAAGGAAACACAAAAAAACAATTAGCATGGGTGTTTATTCCTCTATTTTTGATTATTGCCTGTGATATTGTAATTGATATTTCAACTCATACTGTTTGGGCTAAAATCAAGCAAACAACGCCACCTCCTTATATAAAAGTACGAGTAATTGCCCGCCAATGGCTTTGGCAATTTCAGTATCCTGGAAAAGATGGATTACTTGATACTGCGGATGATTTTATGACAGAAAGTACAATGTGGGTTCCTAAGAATAAAGTAGTGCAGTTTGAACTTGAATCAAAAGATGTATTGCATAGTTTTTCTATCCCTAGCTTCCGAGTAAAACAAGATGTAATTCCTGGTCGACGGATTACTGGATGGTTTAAGGCTATTAAAGCAAGAAAAGGAGGATATGATATTCAATGTGCAGAAATGTGTGGGGTTGGACATGGTTTAATGCCTGCAAAGGTAATTGTATATTCTGTTGAGCAGTTTAACCGCTGGGAGAAGAAAAAATCTTTTGAAAAATTAAAATCTCTTCAAGAGTTAAATAAAAAGAAAATGTAACTCCAATGTCCATCTTGAACTTTATTAACATATTGTAATATTTTGTATTTCTATGAGCGATTCAAATTCTGAACACAAAATGAGCTTTTGGAGTAAATATATTTTTCCATTAGATCATAAAATTATTGCTCTCCAATATTTATTTACAGGCCTTTTAATGGCTGTAGTTGGAGGCTTTTTTGCTTATGTTTTTCGAATGCAACTTGCATTTCCAGGTCAAGCGGTTCCAGGTTATGGACTAGTTAGTCCGCATAACTATAATTCTTTAGTTACAAATCATGGAACAATCATGATTTTTTGGGTTGCAATGCCTATCTTAATTGCAGCTTTTGGGAATTTCTTAATTCCATTGATGATTGGTTGTGATGATATGGTTTTTCCTAAACTAAATCGGTTATCATATCAAATTTTCTTAATCAGTACAATTATCCTAATTATATCATTCTTTGTTCCTGGTGGTGGATTTGGTGGAGCGTGGACTTCATATCCTCCATTGTCTGCTCAAGGAAAGTATAATCTTGCTCCTTTAGGAAGTTCTTTATGGTTGTTGGCTGTTGTCTTAGAAATTGTTTCTTTCCTATTAGGAGGAATTAACTTTCTTACAACAAGTATGAATTGTCGTGCGAAAGGAATGAGCATGATGGATGTTCCAATTGTAATTTGGATGATTGATCTTGCTGTTGTTATTTTTATGTTTTCTGTTGGGCCATTGATTGCTGGTGCAATTATGTTGTTGTTAGATCAAAATGCAGGAACTCAATTCTTTTTACCTGCTGGTGGTGGCGATCCCATTCTTTGGCAACATCTATTCTGGTTCTTTGGGCACCCTGAAGTATATGTAGTTCTTCTTCCTGTAATGGGAATTATTGCTGAGGTAATTACTACATTCTCAAGAAAAAAATTATTTGGTTATAAAACTATTGTTTATACAACATTTGCTGTTGGAATTTTGAGCATGGTTGTTTGGGCACATCATCAGTTTGTTGCTGGGATTGATCCAAGAATGGCAAATGTGTTTGCATTTACAACATTAGTAATTTCAATACCAATTGCAGTATTATTATTTTGTTATATTGCAACACTTTATGGCGGTTCTATTGAGTTTACGACTCCAATGTTATTTGCATTAGGAATGATTTTTGAGTTTCTTTTAGGAGGAGTTACAGGAATCTACTTGGGATCAAATGCTGTTGATATTTACTTTCATGATAATACCTTTGTGGTAGCTCATTTCCATTATACATTTTTTCCCATTGTGTTCTTTGGTGGGATTGCTGGAATTTACTATTGGTATCCTAAAATTTTTGGTCGGAAGATGAATGAAGTTTTAGGCAAAATTCATTTTGTCGGAACTGTTATTTTCTTCAATGCGATTTTTCTACCTCTCTTTGTTTTAGGTATGCGAGGACAACATCGAAGAATTTTTGATTATCGAAATTTTCCCGACCTTGTTCAGTTTCAACCATTACGAATCATGGCTACAATGGCATTGATTGGACTTCTCTTAACTTCTGTTGTTTTTGCAATTAATTTTTTCTGGAGTATGTTTAAAGGAGAAAAAGCAGGAGCAAATCCGTGGAATGCAAATACTTTAGAATGGGTGGCTCCATCTCCAGCACCTCATGGAAATTTTGGAAATAATTTTCCTGAAGTTTATCGTGGACCTTATGAGTACAGTGTCCCAGGAAGAGAAAAAGATTTTTATCCACAAAATGAGCCTGCATAACCAACTACATATTTTAAAACATCAAATGTTAAGAGATGGGTATTATGGAACAAGGAAGATTAGTTGCAGATGAAAGAGAAGTTAGTGGCATTCCATCTGCTCGTTTAGCAATGTGGTGGTTACTTGCTTCAGAAATTGTTATTTTTGGAGGACTACTGGCTTGTTATGTCCTTTTACGATTTCGTTACCCAGGTTGGTCTGAGTTTTCAAAAGAAATTAATACTGTTGCAGGAGCAACCAATACGTTTGTTCTTTTAACCAGTAGTTTGTTTGCTGTGCTTGCACATGATGCAGCACTTAAAAATGATGGAAAAAAGGCAGCAAAACTATTGAATCTTACCGTTTTATTCGGTTTTA
Organism: bacterium; assembly: GCA_051275585.1. Taxonomy (GTDB): domain Bacteria; phylum SAR324; class SAR324; order XYD2-FULL-50-16; family JBNMNM01; genus JBNMNM01. The sequence goes on from JBNMNM010000040.1 coordinate 7,414, forward strand.
TTTTTTTAGGTGTTAAGGCTTTTGAATATTATACAGAAATTCATCATGGGTTTGTTCTAAATACAAATGTATTTTGGGGATTTTATTATGTGTCTACAGCAATCCATGCAAGTCATGTAATTGTTGGAATGATAGCAATGGCAATTATTGCTTCAGGAGCAGGAAAAGGACAAAATCTTCATCGTGTAGAACTTTGTGGGATTTATTGGCATTTTGTCGATATTGTTTGGATTTTTCTATTTCCTCTTCTCTATATTGCAAAATAAAGTTTTTATTAGTTCATTCCTAAATGGAGGTTTTTATGTCGCAAGAACATGTGGAAAAGCATCATACTAATTATGTTGCTGTTTGGGGTGTTTTATTAGTTTTACTTGCAATTAGTTTAATTGGGCCAGAACTGGGAAATAAGTGGGTCACAATTATTACTGCATTTGGAATTGCGATTATTAAAGCATATATTGTTGCTTCTAAGTTTCTTCATTTAAATTTGGAAAAACGATATATTTGGTATTTATTCATTACTGGTTTTTTGGTTTTAGGCGTTTTGTATGCGGGGCTTGCTCCAGATATTATGATGGAAAAAGGTCAAAATTGGTCACATGTTCCATTTAAAGACTATTTTCCTAAAGAATAATTATTCACCAACCTTTTATAGATTGTAAATATTAGTTTACAATCTACTTGCCTTTTAATTAATAATGTAAGGTTCTTTTTATGGCGACGGCTCGCTCTGTAAACCAACCTCTTATTCCAAGTAGTATTTTTGGAACGTTGCTTTTTATTGCAACAGAAATTATGTTTTTTTCGGCACTAATTAGTGCTTATACGGTTATCCGAGCTAAAGCTCCTGAATGGCCACCACTGAATCAACCTCGATTAGGATTAGGAATTACTGCTGCTAACACCATCATTCTTTTTTTGAGTGGAGTGTCGATGCTGTTTTCTGGAAAGAAAGCTAAGAACCTAGTTGATTCGAAAAAATACTTACTATTTACAATTCTATTAGGAAGTATTTTTATCAGTGTTCAAGGGTATGAGTGGGTGCGTTTGATTAGTTTTGGATTAACAATGACATCAAGCACCTATGCCAGTCTTTTTTATCTGGTCATTGGAATGCATGGTTTTCATGTTTTTGCGTCAATTCTTGTTTTAATTTATGGCTTTGTTTATTTTCCATCAACATCATCAAAAAGTATTACTCATGATGGATTTACTGCCATTCGTGTTTTTTGGTATTTTGTTGTTGGAATTTGGCCTTTTTTATATGTAAGTGTCTACCTTATTTAGTGGAGTATTGATTTTGAAAAAATATTTTCAAGCAATGATTTTTTTTCTACTATTTTTAGTAACAGCTTCAAATATTTTGGCTTGTTCAGGTTGTATTTCTGGCACAGATAATTCAGCTACATCATTTTTAATTACAGCAGCCTTTATGGGGTCTTTACCTATTACTATGATTGGTGGATTTTCCTTCTATCTTTATCGAAAAAGAAAAGCTAGAAATAAGGTTCAACTTAAAAAAGAAGGTTGATTTTTTTTGAAGATCAAAAATTTGCTATTCTTTTTTAGGGAAATCTGTTAGGGAAAGCCTTACAATTATATTGAAAATTTGACTATTTGTGCGGAGAAAAAATGGCGAGTACAAAAACTCTTTCTAAAGAAGAAAGAAAAAAATCAAAAAGAAATGCTAGAAAAGAATTGAAATCACTTTTTAAAGGCCTTTCTAAAAAAGCAAAATCAGAATTTAATACTTTGAAGTCAAAAACAGGTATTAAAAAATTTGTTGCAGACAAAAAGAAGTAATTTTTTGTTTGATATTCAATCTCAAAGATAATTTACTTTGAGATTGAAACTTTTCCTACCGTATTACCCTTCTGTTCGAATTACATCCATAAATGCTGATACTGAAAATACTGCGTTACCTACTCCTGGTTTTCCATATCCTGGAGGAGCGGATAAATTGTATTTTTCCATTGTATTACGCCAAACTTGAAGAAGTTTAGTATAGTACTCTAATGGTGGTGGTGTTTGATCTTTTAAGAATGCTAAAGGTTCTTGGCACCATGTTGTAAAACGAGGCATAATTCCTTTTGACATGAAAAAATCAAGTCCTTTCTCTGTTGAAGCTACAGCTTCATGTAGGTCTTGAAATCCGTAAGGTTTTACCATTTCAATTCCAGCAACAAAGTTTGGAATTACATTTTCTGGTCCAAACCATTCCGCAGAATCTAGAATTCGTTTAATCCAATTATCTCTTCCTACAAAACGTGCTTTTCCAGGGCATAATTTATTAAAAAGTTCAGGCTCCCAAACTTCATAATTTGGATGGTAGATATCAACCTGTCCTTCTTCCTTTAATCGTTTTGTATCTTCTCTTGTAAATGCTTCAACAACTGTTTTTACAATCCATCGATCACCAAATGCTTCTTTGATTGCCCTTGGATATTGAAGATAAAAATCGATTTCATTTTGCCCTTGTAAAGTTGAAGTAATACTTCCACCTGTAATTGTGATGGCTTTTGCTACATCATCTTTTTCTGCAATGACTCGAAGAGCTTCAATAATATCTTCAATTTTTTTAATTCCAGTGTATTCTCGACCAGATTTTCGTTGTTGACGATAGTTTTCATTGATGTCGCAAAACTGGCACTCTTCATCTTTCCCCCAATATTGGCAAAGACGAAAAACCGTAAGATAAACTAAATATCCCCACTCAAGTACAGGAGCCATTTGAGATATTTTTTTTCCTGAATTTAATGGAGTATCATAGTATTTAGGAACAGGATGAAATTCAACTTCTGCAATGTTTATTTGATCACAAAAAAGAACTAATTTTCCATCTTGGACTGATACTACATAAGGAGAACTAGGATTTAATCGAACACTGAAAATAGTGGGTTTTAAATCAAACTTCCCACCAAAAAAACGAACTTCTTCTGGAGCTCTTAAAAAATGCTCACCATGCTTTTTTAATTCATCAAGTGGAGCCAAATCAAAGCTAAAAATAAAATAATCTTTTGGTTTATAACCTGATGCAATACGGCAACTATCTTCAGTGAATGAGACTCCTAAACGAAGAACATCTTGTTTAATAATCGCTTCAAGGGGAATGTCAGAGTATTCTTCTTCGTGAAGTCGTAGGAATTCACTATAATGTGGGGTATTTGAGGTATTCATTGATGAAATATGAGGAAATAAATTTAGATTTTTTATGAAAAATAACTGTGTAACTTTTGAAGGATGGTAAAGGATTTACTAGTAAAACACAATGCAAGGATGTGAACACTAAACTTTAGTCTGGTTGAATTTCTGATTTGTGTGTTTTGTTATTTTTAGCAGTGTTTTAGCTACAATGTGTTTTTAAAAACACAGGATGATTGTAATTTTAAAAAGAGAGGTTATATAAAATACTGTTATAACGTGCTATTTTTTTGTATTTTATTTTGGTTTGCCTATTGCAATTATTTTAATCTTTCAAGTTTAAGATGATTTTTTTATTTCGACAGAAAGATCCATTCTTTAAGGAGTATTGTAATGACTGCAATTCCAGAAAAAAATCAACAACATGCTATTGAGATTCTAGCAAAAAGTTTTGCTCAAGAGCTTGTTCACCAAGGATTTCATCAAAAAGATTTAGTGATTGCAGCAAATGCTATTCTTGATCATGCAATTACTCATCAAACAAAAGCAGTTTCTTCTGCTCCAAAGCTTACTGTAATTAAAGGCAAATAATTTAGGGTAGTCAAAATGCAAAACATGAATTTTTATTGATGGAGCGTTGTTATGCTTTTTCCCATGCAAATGAAATAACTTCATCAATAGATTTTTTCCCTAATGCCAACATTAATATCCGATCAAATCCTACTGCGACACCTGCACAACTAGGCATTCCATGCTCTAATGCATCTAAAAAGAATGAATCAATTGGAAATACCTCCTTTCCTTCTTTTGCTCTTAGCTGATTTTCCTGCTTAAATCTTCTTTCTTGTTCTCTTGGATCAGATAACTCATAGAAACCATTGCATAGCTCATAACCATGATAATAGACCTCAAAGCGAGCCGATGTTCGAGGATCATCTATATTTATTTGAGCTAAATTTGCTTGTGAACTTGGATAGTTATAAATGAATTCAGGTTGAGATTTTCCTAGTTCAGGCTCAATAAAGATTCCCATTAAATAATTTAAAAGCTCATCACGAGAAACCACTTGTTTTTGGAAATCATTAGGTGGTGTGTGATTAATAGATCTGCAATAACTGAGAAATTGATCTTGAGTTACTGTAAAAGGGTCAATTTGTAGGTGACTTTGAAAGGCTTCTTCGTAAGTTGTTTTTTTTGCTTCTTGAGTTTTTAAAAGAGTTTGTAATAGATCATTAACTTCATCCATCAATTGATGATGGTTCCAGCCAATTCGATACCACTCTATAATCGTAAATTCAGGATTATGTTTAGAACCTGATTCTCCATTCCGAAATGCTTTACAAATTTGAAATATTGAGCCACTTCCTGCAGAAAGCAACCGCTTCATATGGTATTCTGGAGAAGTAATCAAATAACAAGGATTATTTGTTGTAGAGAAAGAGGATTTGAATGGATCGATATGTAAATCAAGAGCAGGAAATTGGGAAATAGTAGGTGTTTCGACTTCTAAAAGTGATCTTTCTTCAAAAAAAAGGCGAACCTTTTTAGTAAAGTTCGACCTTTTTTGTAAAACTTGAATATCTGCTGTTGGTGTAAACTTAGGCATTATACTTTTACACGCTCTACATATTCACCAGTACGAGTATCAATTCTAAGGAAATCACCTTGATTAACAAATAAAGGTACTTGAATAATCGCATCTGTAGACAATGTGGCTGGCTTTGTTGAACCAGTTGCCGTATCACCTTTAATTCCAGGCTCACAGTATGTAATTTCAAGCACTGCAAAATTAGGTAATGTGATTGATATAGGAGCATCTTTGTACATTACGATTGAAACAGAAGTTTGTTCTTGCAACCATTTCCATGCGTCACCAACTTGTTCTTTAGTTAGTTCATATTGCTCATAACTTTTTTGATCCATGAAATGGTAAGTTTCACCTTCAATGTAAAGGAATTGCATTGTAACATCAACAACATCGGCTTTCTCAATTTTTTCACCGCTTTTATATGTGCGGTCAATAACATTACCACTAAACAAATTTTTAATTTTGACACGACAAAATGCTTGTCCTTTTCCAGGTTTTACAAGTTGGCTACTAACCACTATGTATGGGTGGCCGTCAATTTCAATCCTTAATCCTTTGCGTAGTGCGTTAGTTTCGTACATTCGTTTGTATCCTCAGAGTATTACGAGATTATTGTCACAACTGCTTTGAAACCTGTCATATTGAAAGAAAAAGAACAATGCAGATTTTTATAAAAAGGAGCATATATTGCATCTTATTCTGAAGAACTGTTGCTATTAAAAAAGGGCAAAGTCTAATTTTTATTACATCTTTTGGAAATTAAATGTGATGAGATATAGCTTACAATTTATAATTCTCAGTGATTTTTATAAAGGGGTTTTATGTTACTTGAATGTTTGTACTATAAAGAGCAAGTTAAAGTCTGCCCTCAAGGCAATTTGACAGGAGAGCAATTATTC
>JBNMNM010000041.1:0-12663 GCA_051275585.1 bacterium
TTCTCCTTCAAAAGAAGAAGTCCTAGCAGATAAAGAAAGAATACAAAGGTCAGGTTGCTTACCCAAATGGGATGTTAGAATCGAACCTGTTCGGGTAGGTTATTTCTTTTGAGTTCCCTTAATTCATTTAATGTCATTTATCCAACCTAGGTTAAGTTCATTTTGAGAATTCTTTATTTGTTGTGGTTTTTTTTATTTCTTTTTCATCATACAAGCTTTGGAAAGACCACTTCTACTGCAACACAAAAACAACTCAAACAATTAAAATTATTTCAAATTATACTGGAAGCTCAGGATGACCAACAACAATGGTATTTCTTTGAAGCCCAAAGTTTATTAAAAATGTTGCAGTCACTTCCCCAATCCATTCAGATGTTTTTAAAAAGCAACTCAGATAATCAGTATTATATTGAAAAAAAGATTATTGAAAAATTTGAGCTTTCAAGTTTGGAAAAAATCTATAGTAGTTTTCAAGTTTCTATTCCTATCTACTCTTCTCAAAGTTTTCATCATATTAAAGTCAAAGATTATTCTGATGAAAAACAAGAGTATTTAGGCTTTTTATCAAACCAAAACTTAGTACCTGTTGGATTATCAAAAAAGAAAACTTCATTCACTGGAGATGAAAAAGATAATTATTTGTCCCATATTCATAGAGAGGTTTTAACCCATATTCTTTATCAATATGATCTTCAAAAATCTTATAGTTATTCACGAGAGTGGTTAAAATTTAGCGGTTGGAATTATTATACCAGTGTAAAGTGGATTGGAGTTCATTGGTTTCATTCCGCAGAAAACCAAAGTATTCGAGGTTATGCCAATTTAGGAGGATTGCTACATCCAAGAAATGATTTTGCTATTGTAGCAGCTAATTTTTTTGCTCCACCAATTACCTTGTATGCTCACTCAATTAAATGTCGGATTCCTAGAAAATATCAATTCTTAAAGAAACAATTTTCAAAATATCGACCTTATTTAGATCATCCAGCTTTTGCAAAGCAAGGTACAGTCTGTCCAAAAGTGGATGATGATTTATTTCGAGGATTACGATTCGAGGATATTTATACACAAAAAAAAATCAATATTGGAAAAATTAATCAAGATACAGTCGAAGGGTTTGAGTTATTATATGCAACTCCTGGAGATCGTGAGGTTTCAGAAATTGCAGGACATTTATTGTTACGAATGAAAATTAAGAATAATCCTGAAGCTAAATTGCTACAAATTGAAAATCCTTATGATGTTGTTTTTGCGGTGTTGGCAGACTCTGAAGGTATAGCATCAAAGAAAAAATTATTAGAGCAAGCCTTAAAATCACCTCAATCAATTGAGCAGTGTAGGACTAAAAAGGCAGAGGTAAACTTATGGGAAGGAATTCGAACAATTACGCAAGCTCTAAAAGGTTTAGCAGGAGGATTCTACACCATATTTCAAGCTGATACTTTGCAGTATACAAAATATCACTACACTGTAATTGGAAACCGAACTTTAGAACGATATCGTTTGAACCTTACAAAAGATCAAATCAAGAAAGTTTTAACTCGAATCTATTTAGCGAAGAAAAATTTTAAAACAAATTATTATTTTTTTACTCGGAATTGTGGATCAATTTTAGTTCATCTTTTAGGTGAAGCACTTAATGATAATGAGATTGCAAGTTACAATTTTTTTGCAGCACCACCAAATTCATTGATTACATTACTTCTGAAAAAAAAATTAGTTACTCCAATATATCCTTCATTTTATAGTTATACTGCACAAGCTCAAATTGCTCAGGATTTAATCCAACAAAAAATTAGAATTTTAAAGCAAAAACATCCAGTTGTATTGAATCAAGTTAATACTAGTGATTTCTTTAGTTCTGATGAAAAACTTCGATTAAAGGCATATCAAACTTTACAGGGTGTCGCTTTGAAGTTTCCAAAAAGTCATACAACTATTTTGATGGTTTTGCAGATTGCACAAAAAGCAGAATTATTTTTTACATGGAATGATGGACGTTGCATTCAATACTCTACAAAGGTGAAAGGAACCGTTCGTAAAATTTGGAAAGTATTGTATCAAAAAAAGAAGCCAAATCAAACGTATGATTTAGAAAAATTCATGCAAACTCGTGAAATTCCTAATTTAAAACAAGATGAAAAAAATGGAACTCGTCATACTGGATTAATGAGTTGGAATATTGGAATTGCAAATCGTTATCAGAATTCAAATAAATCATTTCATGGGATTTTTTTAGAAGGATCTATTTACCAGCAGAAAATGGGGGATATTTCTCATTATTCTTTGCAACGAGGTACTTTTGTTAACTTAGGTAGGTTTTCTAATTTTTATGCTCAATACAAAAACGATTCATATCAAGTAAAGGATTGGAATTTTAGATCACTGAGAATTCTTAAAATTAAATCTCGTCGTCATTATATACCCAGTGTTTTTTCTTCTGATCGAAAGTTAGGTTTAGGGTTACGAATTCTAGATATTTATAAAGAATCATGGAAGGATAATCCTTATCATACAAAAGTAGCTGAGGGAGAAGTTTTTACTAACCTTGTTTCATCACGATTATTTTTGGATTATCTAACTTTAGGCGTTGGAATCGGAGTTTATACTCCTTGGGCAATGGATTTTTCTACAGAGAAAAAAATTGTGAATAGAAACAGTTTTTATTCAGTACCTATTCGTTTAAAAAGTCTTCTTACTTTTGGAAAAAAGAGGTTTTTCCAACTTCGAACAGAGTTAGAGTATCAATCTCATTATAATACTCCAGATAAAATTCTTCATGGTAAGCAAAAAGGACAAGAAGTTGTCGGTAAAATTTCGTGGTTCTATCGTTTACCACAACAAAAAGGGACTCAATTCTTACTAAATGGAGAAGTAGAGGTATCTAATTCTCTAAAAAATAATTTAGAAGGAAAACCAGTTCAGTCAGTACTGGTTAGAATTGGTCTTGAAGTTAATCATTGGTAGCTATGAAAACACTAGAAGAAATTTATGAGCAGAATAAACAGATTCGTGTAATTGGATTTGATGACTCTCCTTTCCCTTTTCAGCATGGAAGTCCTGTATCTGTTTCTGGGATTGTATGCTCAAATACAAGATTTGAAGGAATGTTGTGGGGAACGGTAAGAAAAGATGGAAGTGATGCAACTGATGTGATAAGTGAGTTACTACTTAAAAGTAAGTTTTATGCACAAATTCATATTGTATTGATTGATGGTATTGCTGTTGGCGGGTTTAATATTATTGATTTAGAAGCTTTATCAATTAAATTAAACCGTCCATGTGTTACTATAATGCGAAAAAAGCCAGATCTTGATGCAATGTCGCATGCAATAAAAAATTTGCCAGATGCACAGAAGAAGTTGGTTTTGCTTGAAAAAGCAGGTGAAGTTTATGACTTAAATTCATTTGTTTTCCAAGTAAAAGGGGCAAACCCTGAGATCGTAGCTAAGATACTTCCTCGACTTACTGATCGAGGAAATATTCCTGAATCTTTAAGGATTGCTCACCTTGTAGGCTCTGCTGTAGTAACTGGTCAGAGTGGGCATAGAGCATAGTATTCTCTTTTAATTTTAGTAGATTAGGTTATTTTGTAGCATAAAATACTAATTGGACTTGACAATTAGTACCATAAGGGTACTAATTAGGACAGATAGCAAATACTTTTTTAGAGAAGCTTGAAAATAGTATTGTACAAAGGCAAAAAAGGACGATATATAATTTTGATAGAGTAGGTTCACGTCACAAGCCAATGAAGGAGGCAAAAATGGGAATGTCTGGAGGTCACGTAAGTAGCAAAGCAATAAACTATGGAATGACTAATCAAGAGGTTACGCAGTTCTTTATGGAGTATGGTAAATTGCATACTTATCCAAAGAACTTGACATTGTATTCATCAGGAGAACCTGGAGATCAAGTATTCTATATTAATCATGGTGAGATTCGGATTTCGAGATCAACGAATGATGGTAAGGAAATCACCCTTGATATTTTACGACAAGGAAGTGTTTTTGGAGAAGTAGAATCTTTTCAAGCAAGTGAACGTAGAAATACCGCAATGGTAAAGAAAGATTCTATTGTTCATTGTGTTTCTAGAGAATTGCTTATGGATCGAGTGAAATCTGATCCAAAGTTGGCTTACTGGTTAATTGATGTTGTAAGTAAAAAACAACTTAAAACAGAAAATCTTCTTGAAAATCTTTTGTTCAAAAGTGCGAATGCCAAGGTTGCGAATTTATTATTGGATTTGGCGAATGCTTATGGTTCAAATGATACTGATGGAATTTTGATTGATTATCCAATTACACATCAAGAAATTGGAAATATTATTGCTACTACCCGAGAAACTGTAAGTTATGCATTTATGGAATTTCGTCAATTAGGTTTAATTGGAACAGTAAAACGAAAAACTGTAATTCTTGATCAAGAAGGATTGCAAAGTATCGCTGCTGAATAAATGGTTTTGATGATTTGTTTATCCCTTTTCCTAAGCTCTTGCTGAATATTTTTAGCAAGAGCTTTTTTTTTGCCTTCTGACCTTTACCTTACCAAAAAAAAGAATCTTTTGTGTTTCATTCAAAGGAATAGGCACTCAAGTAGCTTTCATTACTGCGAGTTAAAACCAGTTTTGTTTGATTAAAAATATGATATTTTATTTTTATTCTCAGAGAAGGGGTGAATATGAAAGTAATAAAATTTATTTTAATTATATTATGTGTCTTTATATGGTGGGGTGGTTCTTGGCAGTGTTCAGCTTACGCAAAAACCAAAAAAATAAAAGTATTAACATCCTATAATTTTGGTCCATTTATTACAGGAAAGAAAAAGGGATTTACATATGATTTTGTTCGATTAATGAATAAGGCAGGAAAAAATAAGTATCGATTTCAACTCGAAGTTCTTCCTCGTGTCCGAATCAATCGTTTTCTAAAGAAGAAAAAATTAGGAGTGATTCTATTTGTAAATCCAAAATGGATGAAAGATTCAAAACGGAAAAAGTATTTCTGGACTCGTGAATTTCTTCGAGATCAAAATATGGTAATTTTACATCGTGGAAAAAAAATACGCTATTCAGGAGTAAGCTCGTTGCATGGCTTTATATTAGGTGGTGTAAGTGGAAGGCGTTACAAGGCGCTTACAGTCAGCAATTAAACGAGGTGATATTACCCGAGTTAATGTAAACAGTGAAGTTAGTAATTTGCGAAAACTTGTACGAAAACGAATTGATTTTACCACACAACCTCGAAGTATTGCTTTTTATCTAAGGAATGACTGAAAAATAACTTATACAACTTTATTCTTCTAGGATTTGGGCCTTACTATCAGAGAGATAAGATTTGTATAAGTTATTCTTTTCCTGATCCTAACCAAAAAATTAAATATTCGAAGGAAGCTTTATTTTTCACCTAAACCCCTTTTTTCATATACTCGCCGTATTCTAATAACTAAAAAAGGTCAGGGAAAAAGAGTTCATCAATTCATTAAAAAATTCTTGAAAAAAATATCAAAACAACAAGTTTGGAAACGTTTGATTAAGAAATATGAGCTGTCAGCAATCTAAGTCATTTAAGAATAAATAAGACCATTTTGGAAGGTGTGAAACTCACCTTCTTCCATCTTCTGCCAAGTTTCATCGTCAGTAAGTTGTTGTGTTGCAATAACAGTAACAATATCTTGAGGTGTTGTTTCTTCTTTAAAGTTAATGGTTACCTCAGTGTCAATCAGTGATGCCTTTCCAAATGGAGCTTTGCGAGTAATCCAACAAAGTTTTGTTGAACAAAAGCTGTAGAGATAAACGGAGTCACTCAATAGCATATTAAAAATACCAAGACTATTGAGATGAGTACAAAGAGTATGAATAAAATCTTGTAATATTTTTTGATTCTTTGGTTTCTTAGGAAACTGTTTACGAGTTTGATCCAAAATCCAACAAAAAGCATATTCACTATCTGTCGTTCCAATTGGAAAATAAAACTCAAGTTCTTCTTTTTCTACATCTTTAAGTTGTCCATTATGTGCAAAAGTCCAATTTTGTCCCCACAATTCACGAGTAAATGGATGAGTATTCTCTAAAGAAACTCCCCCACTATTTGCTTGGCGAATATGACAAATTACCGTTTGGCTTTTGATTGGATATTGCGTAACAAGTTTTGCAATTTCAGAATCTGCACTTGGTTCTGGATCATGAAATGATCGGCATCCTTTTCCCTCATAAAAAGTAACACCCCAACCATCACGATGAGGGCCTGTAATTCCTCCCCGTTGCATTAAACCAGAAAAGCTAAAACAGATATCAGTTGGAACATTTGCAGTCATTCCTAGTAATTCACACATAATTTTTAGTATTTTACTCTTAAATTGCTAATGTTATCGTGTTCTATCCAAAAAATAAAAAATTTATCTATCACACCTTGATAACTCAAGTAAATTGAAAGAAACATGACTCTTTATATTTTTTGTGAGAAATAGGTTTTTTTAAAATTAATTGACCTTTTTTCTTTCCTTCCTTAGTTTGAGTAAAAACTATAATAAATGACCATTCATTTAAGAAGGGATTTTATGAATCAACAATTAAAGAGAATTCCAAGTCTTGATCCTCATTGTTTTGGTTGTGGCCATGATAATGAACAAGGATTAAAAATGGAGTTTCATACTGATGATATCCGACTGTATTCTGAGGTTGATGTTCCTTCTCATTTACGAGGATGGAGTAATTTAGTTCATGGTGGAGTACTGTCATCAATCCTAGATGAAATGATGGCGTGGTCTGCAATTTATCTACTTCGTCGATTTATTTTAACTAAAGACTTAAAAGTTCAATTTTTACGCCCTGTTTATGTTGAAAAAAGCCTAAGAGTTGAAGGCGAAATCCTCAAAAAGATTGATGATCGAAATGCTGTAATGTGTGCCCGAATTTATAATGAAGACAATAAACTTTGTGCGAAAGCAGAAGGTAATTTTGTCTTATTTACAAAAGAAGAGTTTCAAAAGAAAAAATTGATGCCTGAAGAATTATTAGAGCATATGGCATCTGTATTTGAATCTTAACTTTTGAAAAGGTTCCAATAACCTTTCTAAGTGACAATATCTTGCTTATATGTTAGGAGGAGCAAGAATTTTTCATTACAAAAATCAATACAGAATCAAGTCAAACTATGTGTTTATCCTTCTATTCAATAAATCGTACTTCCTCACAAATTAATACCGCCATTCTTGCGACCTTCACGACGTCTACATTTACGACGACGAACTTCTAAGAAAGAATTACCAAAAATTTTCCGTCACTTTTTTGTATAAGTCAATCAGGAGGTTTTATACCCACTGAATTGATTATTTGATTTCGATAATTAGGAATTTCAATGAATATTAACTTAGTTGATGGCTCTGTTTGTGAGCTACCAGAAGGTGCATTAGGTACTGATTTAGCTAAAAAAATCAAAAAAGATTTAAACGGTGTTGCGTTAGTTGCAAGAATTAATGGCACAACTCAAGAGTTATCATCTGCTTTATCTGATGGAGATGAAGTTCAAATTTTGACTTTTGAAGATCCAGAAGGACGTGATATCTTTTGGCATTCATCAGCTCATGTTTTGGCTCAAGCAATCCAACGACTTTATCCAGACGCAAAACCAACAATTGGACCAGCAATCGAAACTGGTTTTTATTACGATTTTGCAAATCTTGAGATTTCTGAGACTGATTTTCCACAAATTGAAGAGGAAGTAAAAAAAATCGTTCGAGAGCGATTACAGCCAAAACGAATTGAATATAAAGCAAAAGAAGATGCACTAGAAGTTTTTGGTGAAAACCAATTCAAAAAAGAAATGATTGATGCTTTAGAAGAAGGATTAAGTGCTTACGAACAAGGTGATTTTATTGATCTTTGTCGTGGACCACATATCCCTCATACTGGAGTAATTCAAGCATTCAAAGTAATGAAGACTTCAGGTGCTTATTGGAGAGCAAATGCAGAGAATGAACAGCTAACTCGTGTTTATGCTGTGGCATATCCTGATAAAAAACAATTGAAAGCATATCTACGATTTTTAGAAGAAGCTAAAAAGCGTGATCATCGATTACTTGGAAAGAAATTAAATCTATATTCTTTTCATGAAGAAGGTCCAGGAATGCCATTTTTTCATCCAAAAGGGATGGTTATTTGGAATGAATTAATGAAATTCTGGGATGAAGAGCATAAAATAGAGAATTATCAGCAGATTAAAACTCCGATTATGCTTTCTCAAAATCTTTGGGAGACTTCAGGTCATTGGGAAAATTATCGTGAAAATATGTACACTTCTGAAATTGATGATCGGAAGTTTGCAATCAAGCCGATGAATTGTCCTGGATGTATGTTATTTTTTAAAGAAGGACAATATTCATATCGACAGCTTCCACTGAGAATTGCAGAAGTTGGAAATGTACATCGACATGAGCTAAGTGGTGCTCTTTCAGGATTATTTCGAGTAAGAAGTTTCCATCAAGATGATTCTCATATCTTTATGAAGCCTGAAGATATCAGTTCTGAAATTTTAGGTGTGCTAAATCTTGCAAGAAGAATGTATAAACAATTTGGTTTAGAGTATCATCTTGAGTTATCAACTCGACCTGAGAAGTCAATTGGTTCTGATGAACAATGGGAGCTAGCAACTGAGGGGCTTCGTTCTGCGATGGATCAAGGTGAATATGAATATGTTGTTAATGAAGGTGATGGTGCTTTCTATGGCCCTAAAATTGATATTCATATTAAAGATGCCATTGGTCGAACTTGGCAGTGTGGAACTATCCAACTTGATATGAGTTTGCCAGAGCGTTTTGATCTAAATTTTGATGCGGCTGATGGAACTAAACAACGCCCGATTATGATTCATCGAGTGATCTATGGTTCAATTGAGCGATTCTTAGGGATTTTGGTTGAGCATTTTTCTGGAAGATTCCCATTATGGTTATCACCAGTGCAAGTAAGAGTTCTTGCTGTTGCTGATCGTCATAATGAATATGCAGAAGAAATTGCAGCGAAATTTAAGCAAGCAGGACTGCGAAGTGAAGTTGATACTGCAAGTGAATCAATTAGCAAAAAAGTTCGTTTAGCTCAGATGGAACAAGTAAACTATATTCTTGTTGTTGGAGATCAAGAAATCGAGGCTAAAAATATTTCTGTTCGAACTCGTGCAAATAAAGTACTAGGAGCTAGGAATCTAGATGAATTTATTGAAGAAATTCAAAAAGAATTCCAAGAACGACTGCCAGAAAGTCAATTAGTGTAAGGTATTGTAACCTCTTCTGTGAAATTCAATTTTACAGAAGAGGTTTTTTTGTTTTAATGAATAGGTAAGATTCTTATGCTATCTATATATCTTATTGATTTGATTGGTGGATATATAGCTAAACAGAAAACATTTTTCAAAGATTAATAACTTAGGTATAGAATGAGGTTTATCATTTGGATTCTCAAACTATTATTGTTACAAACTATTTATTTTGTAAATTAAGTTGTTCGTTTATGTGAAGGGATTATGCTTTAATAATTGTACTCAAAATAGGGTTTGGCTGAATATTTTTTGAAATTTTCTTTAAGAGGACTATGAAAACGATCGACGAAAAAGCAAACGAATTTAGTGAGTATGTTGAAAAAGTAATTCACAGAATGTCACTCATTCAATCTCGATCGGCAAAAGGAGACGTTTCTAGCCTAAGTCTACAAGAACGACGTGCTATTTCTTTTATTGGAAAAAATGGTGCATGCATTATGCGTGAAGTGGCAGATCATTTGATGGTGGCAGTTAGCACTATGACTAATATTGTTGATAAATTAGTACAAAAAGATCTTGTAGTGCGTGACCGATCAGACAAAGATCGTAGAATTGTAAAAGTGAGTTTACTTGATAAAGGTGTAGAGGTTTTTAATAATGAGAAGGCAAATAGTTTAGAGCTTAGCAAAGGTTTGTTGCTTGCTCTAGATGATGAAGAGCAAAATACTTTGATTAATATTGCTAAAAAACTATTAACTCAAGACCATTGAAAGTAGAGCTTTAAGATATCATATGCATGATTAATTTCTTGTGTTTTTTTTAAAGAAACTAGTTCTACCTCTTTATTGATATTGTTTTTATCTGGATGGCATGACTGTAAAAATTGTTTTCGTATGATTTTGATTTCTTGAAATGAAGGAATAGTTGTAAATCCAAATGTTTGTAATGCAGTAACAATCTCTATTGGTAATTTTTGAAAAAGAGATTGTTGCTGGTCAACGGTTTGTTCATAAGACTCTTCCGTTTCTTGATAACTAGAGCTTCTTTTTTCTAGGTATTCTTGAAAAGTGCTCCAGAAAGAGTTTTTAAAATTTTGCTCATCCTGACTTTGAGCTTTCTGTTTCCCTTGCCATTCACGATTAATTTGTTCCCAACCTTCTTTTTCAACTCTTGATTTTGCACGTAATTTTGCTTCTTCTCGGCTGTTTGATTTAACTCGGCATCGTTCACGTTCTTGATTTAATAAGTTTTGCTCTTTTTCTGCATTCTTTTGTGATTCTGTTTTGCTTTTGTCTTGAGCTAACTGTCTAGATCGTCGTTTTGAAAGTTCATCATCCTTTCCTCTTTGTTTGGCTTTTTCTTCTTGTCGGATTCGATTTAGGAAGCGTTGACGAGCTTGTTGTCGCTCATTTTCTAAATTTTGTTCTGGACGCATGATTTAGTCTAAAAAATTTTCTATAAAATGAATTAAAAAAAACTTGTCAAGAAAAAGGAAAACTGCAACTTTTTTCCAGTAGATCACTAAAAGACAATTTAGGTTATCAATAGTTTTATAATGAATGAATATTCTAGTGAAAATTGGCTTGTCTTTTTACAAAAAGAGAAACAAGTACTTCAACAACTGACAAAGATTGATGTGTTTAAGGGATCTGGAAAAGGAGGACAGAAAAAAAACAAAACCTCCAACACAATTCGGATTACATTCAATCATTTAGTCGTTACAGAAGGTGCAAGCCGATCAAAACAAGAAAATTTAGAAAAAGCAATCAAGAAGCTTAGGCTTTCAATTGCAATGGATTATCAAGTTGAATCAAATAGGGGGAATCAAGAACCACAATGTCCTATAGGAGTTGAACTCTATGTTCAAGGTGGTCCCTTACGAATTAATCCTAACAACCCACAATATCCATTTTTTATAGGGTATTTACTTGATGTATTGCTCTTTTTTCAATTTTCTTGGAAAGAGTCAGCAAATCATTTTAATACATCACCTAGTCAGTTGCGTAAATTTGTAGGCAAAGATCCATGGTTGTTACAAAGATTGCAACAAATTGAGCATTTATATCAATCACAAAATCGAGATAAAGAATGAAAGAATTTGATGTTTTTGGTTTAGGAAATCCGTTAATTGATGTTTTACTACCTGTTGAAGATCAATTTTTAGATGATTTAGGTGTTGATAAAAACACAATGTGTTTAGTTGATCAAGATCGACAACAAGTGATTTTAGAAAAAGCAAAAGATCTTCCAAAGAAAGTTGCATTAGGTGGTTCTTGCGGAAATACTGTTGTTTCTATGGCTCAACTTGGATCTAAAACTGCTTTTTGTGGAAAAGCTGGAAATGATCAATTTGGAAAAGATTATCAAGATCAATTAGTTGCTTCAGGTGTTACTAATGCTGTTCAAGAAGCAGATGGTGTAACTGGAAGTACTGTGATTCTAATTTCTCCAGATGCAGCAAGAACAATGAATACTCATTTAGGAATGTGTTTAAACCTAAGTGAAGATGACATTGATCTTTCTTTGATTGAGAAATCAACATGGATTTATGTAGAAGGATACCTGTGGGATACTCCTTCACAAAAGAAAGCGATCATGAAAGCACTAAAACATGCAAAAAAAGTAGGAACAAAAATTTCGTTTAGTCTTTCAGATCCTTTTTGTGTGCAACGAAATAAAGATGAGTTTATTGACTTGTTAAAAAACTACATTGATTTAGTTTTTTGTAACGAAGAAGAAGCATTATCATTAACGAGTGCTGAATCTTATGATGTTGCGGCTAAAATCATTGAGGGATATAGAACAAAGCATATTGTAATCACGTTAGGAAAAGAAGGAGCTTACATTCAAAACAAGGAAGAAAAATGTAAAGTGACTGCTTTTCCTGTTAATGCTGTTGATACAACGGGTGCAGGTGATAGTTTTGCTGCGGGTTATCTTCATGGAATTACTCATGATTATACAACACAACATGCAGGAATGATTGCCTCTTTATGTGCGGCAAAAATTGTAAGTCAAGTAGGCCCACGATTTGATGGTGATCTTCAAAAAGAACTTTGGAGTTTCCAACTAGACCTGATTCAAAAAGCACAAAATAATTAAATTCATAGTTATCTTTTTTAACACTACTTTAGCGAATTGACTCATGAGAATTGATTGTCGTGAGAACGGAATGGTAAAGTTAGGAAATCAAACTGTTGCTGAATTAACAGAGCAATTTGGTTCTCCACTTTATGTTTATGATGAAAAAACATTACGAGAACGTTGTCGACAACTAAAGTCACTTTGTACTCTACCAAATTTTCATATTGCATATTCAGCGAAAGCAAATACATCAATTGCCTTAATGAAGATTATTCGTGAGGAAGGAATTGGTGTTGATGCAATGACACTTGGAGAGATTTATCTTGAA
>JBNMNM010000042.1:0-12648 GCA_051275585.1 bacterium
TAAACGATTTATCCAAGGAGCGTTTAAACAGTATCTCTCACCTGATGTAATTGACAGATTAGTAGCAAATCCAAATTTGCTTAAACTTGGAGGAGAGAGAAAAGAATTAACAGCTTTTTTCTCTGATGTTCAAGGTTTCTCTACAATTTCAGAATCGTTAGAACCAGAAGAACTTGTTGAGTTATTAAATGAGTATCTAACTGAAATGACTGAAATTGTAATGAAGTATGATGGTACTGTTGATAAATTTGAAGGAGATGCAATTATTGCATTTTTTGGTGCTCCTATTGATCATAAAGATCATGCAATAAGAGCTTGTCTTGTTTCTATTGAAATGCAAGAAAAGTTAGCAGAAATGCGAGAGATGTGGAGAGAACAAGGAAAGCATGAATTATTTATGCGGATTGGTCTCAATACAGGACAAATGGTAGTTGGAAATATGGGATCAAAAACTCGTATGGATTATACGATGATGGGAGATTCCGTAAATTTAGCGGCTCGGCTTGAAGGAGTGAATAAGCAGTATAAAACATTCACTATGATTAGTGAGTTTACCTATACACACATAAAAGACGAGTTTGATGTTAGAGAACTTGATATGATCCGAGTAGTTGGAAAAAATAAACCTGTTCGAGTCTATGAAGTTTTAGGAAAAACAGGAACAATTTCTGAGGAACAGAAAAAAGGATTACCTTACTTTTTAAAAGGACTTTCTTTATACCGAAAAATGGAATTTGATGAAGCACAAAAGTATTTTAAACAAGCTGTGCAAATTATTCCTAATGATGGACCTTCTGAAATTTATATCCAACGTTGTACTGATTTTATAAATAATCCACCAGAAATCAATTGGGATGGAGTTTATCAAATGACCTCAAAATAAAGCTTGCCACCTTAACAGGGTTTTTCAATAGCTTGCGTTCAATTAAAAAATCCTGTACCAAATCGGTCATAACATTGTTCCATATTTTCTTATTTGATAAACTTTTACCTACTCTAAATATTTGAACCCGCCTAAATTCTCTAAGTTGCCACGCCACATTGGAATCATCATGGATGGAAATGGGCGTTGGGCAAAAAAAAAGAAATTGCCTAGAGTTTTTGGACACAGAAACGCAATCAAAGCTGTACGAGAAACAGTTGAAACTTGTGCAGAAATTGGAATTGAGGTTTTAACCTTATATGCGTTTTCAACTGAAAACTGGTCTCGTCCTGAAGATGAAGTCAGTTTTTTGATGAAACTCTTTGAAGAATTTCTTCAAAAAGAACTAAAAACAATGCTCAAGAATAATGTTCAATTTAACGTTATAGGACGACGTGAGCAGTTACCTAGTTTCATTAAAAATCCATTAGACCACGCAATTCAACAAACAAAAGATAATGCAGGTTTAAAATTACGAGTTGCAATCAACTATGGATCACGAGATGAAATTGTTGATGCTGTACAAGCGATTGGACAAAAACTTGTAAATCAAGAAATTACAACAACAGATATCAATGAAGAACTAATTACTAATCATCTTTTCACAAAAGGACTTTGTGATCCTGATTTGATAATTCGGACTTCAGGAGAGATGAGACTCTCCAACTTTTTAATGTGGCAAGCCGCATACTCTGAATTCTATTTTACAGACCTACTCTGGCCTGATTTTCGGAAAAAACATCTTTTTCAAGCATTGGAAGAGTATTCTGAAAGGGTACGACGAATGGGAAATGTTTAAATCTAACACTATATACTAAAACCAATAATGCTGAGCAAAGAAACATTAACTCGAATTATTTCAGGATTACTGCTCTCTGGAGGAGTTTTATTAATCCTATTCCTTGCTCCTCCTGTAGCATTTACAGGTTTAATGTTAGTTGTAGCTCTGATTGCAGGCAAAGAATTTTATGATGCATTACTCAAAAAACAAATCTTAGTTAGTCGAGGACTTTTATTCCTTAATACTTTTTTTATTGGTGGAGCATTTTTAGAATATCACACCCAAGGTTTATTCTACGCTTCATTAGGGCTAATCGGAATATACATTATTGTTTTCATCTTATCTAAGATGTTTGATTCAGGCTTACCAAATAATGCACATTATTACTGCATTCAAGTAGCATGGATTGTGTTTCCATGTTTTGCCGCAGCACATATTCGAGAAAATAAAAATGCTCTTACTATGTTACTTCAAGAAAATGCGATAATTGGCAGTATGCTTTTTCTTATGCTTATATTTGCTGTCTCATTTAATGATATCTGGGCATATTTTGGAGGAAAGAATTTTGGGAAACATAAACTAGCTCCTAGCATCAGTCCAAATAAAACCATTGAAGGCAGTGTATTTGGAATCATTGGTGCTCTTGTTGGCGGTTTAGGTTTTACTTATTTTAAACTTGGAGGATTAAGCTTTGCTTATTTTGATAAAGTTTCATGGATTAAGAGTCCAGTTATTGAACTTACTCTTCTTCTTTTAATCCTTGCTGTTGCTGGACAAATTGGTGATCTTGTTGAATCAAAATTTAAACGTTTTTGTGGTGTCAAAGATTCAGGAGTAATTCTACCTGGACATGGTGGAGTATTAGACCGACTTGACGCATACTTATTTGTAATTCCTATTTTCTTTGCTTACACATTTTTATAAAATTTTATTTTTTGTGGTACCTTATTAATGACTTCTTCCAAATCTGGAATTACGATTTTAGGCTCAACAGGTTCAATTGGTGAAAGCAGTTTAGATGTTGTCCGTCTCAATTCAGATCAATTCAAAATTATTGGTTTAACTTGCTATAATAACATTCAAAAAATTGCAGACCAAATTTTAGAGTTTCATCCTGAAATTGTTTCTGTTGCAGAAGGAAAGGTAAATCAATTAAAAGAGATCTTAGGTTCTCAAGCCAGCACAGTCAAAATTGTAGAAGGTTTAGAAGGGAATTTGGAAGTTGCTCGATATGAAGGTGCAAGTAAAGTTATTGCTGCTATTGTTGGAGCCGCAGGGTTACTACCTGTTGTAGAAAGTATTAAAGCAAAAAAAGATATTGCTCTAGCAAACAAAGAACCACTGGTTTTAGCTGGTTCTTTAGTGATGGAATTAGCAAAAAAGCATGGAGTTAAAATACTTCCAACAGATAGTGAGCATAACGCAATCTACCAAGCACTTGCGGGTTCTAGAATTGAAGATGTTAAATTTATTACTTTAACTGCATCAGGTGGCCCATTCCGAACATGGAATTATCAAGACTTTTCTAAAATCACAGTAAAAGATGCGTTAAAGCATCCAAACTGGGATATGGGAAGTAAGATTACCATTGATTCTGCCACAATGATGAATAAAAGTCTGGAGGTTATCGAGGCCAAATGGTTATTTGATCTTGAACCAGAACAAATTCGAGTCGTGGTTCATCCACAATCAATCATTCATTCTCTAGTCACATATCAAGATGGTTCTACCTTAGCACAGCTAGGTTTACCTGATATGAAAGTTCCAATTGCATATTGCATGGGACATCCTGCAAGAATTCCATCAGGGGTTGGATTTCTTGACTTGATTCAAGAAAAAGAACTTACATTTGAGGCATTGGATCAAGAAAAATTTCCAACTGTCCAACTTGCGTTTGAAGTACTTCGCTTAGGAGGAGGTGCCCCCGCTGCTTTAAATGGAGCCAATGAAGAATTGGTTGCATTATTTCTGAATGAAAAAATTCAGTTTGTTCAAATTTTTAAAATTCTGGCTCAGGTCGTCGAACAAGTTAAAGATTTTTCAAATCATTCATTTCAAAGCGCTCCTCTCTTCCTAAAAGAAATCAAAACCATTGCTGATGCTATTGATGCTGATGAATGGGGAAGAAAGTTTGTGCAAAAGCAAATTTTTGGAACTACAAAAGAGATATGACTACAATTATAATCTTTATTATCGTCTTAGGATTTTTAGTTTTTATTCATGAACTGGGGCACTATTTAGCTGCTCGGGCTGTTGGAGTAAAAGTTGAAGAGTTTTCAATCGGTTTTCCACCTAAAATGTTTTCAAAAATCGTCAATGGAACAGAATACATGATTTCATGGATTCCATTAGGTGGTTATGTACGTTTAAAAGGGCAAAACTTAGATGATGAAGGAAATGATGAACCTGATAATTATGCAAATAAAACAGCATTACAACGGTTCTTCATCTTAGTTGCTGGACCATGCATGAACTTAATTGGTGCTCTTTTAATTATGTCTTTTGCTTTTTTCATTGGAATTGAAAAAAACATTGCTCTTTATGAAGCTCCTGTATTGGGTGAGATCACTAAAGCAAGCAAAGCAGAACAATTAGGATTATTAAAAAATGACCGAATTGTTTCTGCAAATGGAACTCCAACAAAAACATGGGAACAGCTTCAAGAAGTAATATCCAAACAACAAGATAAAAAAATTGTCTTAAAAATAGAACGAAAAAATCGATTTTTTAGTATTATTCTTCAACCAAAAGATTTTAATAATCCAAAAGGGCTTGGCTGGAAAATTAAAATACCTGCGATTATTGGATCTATTTTGCCAAATTCCCCAGCAGAAAAAGCTGGATTATTAAGTGACGACCAAGTTCTAGAATTGGATGGAGTTTTAATTGAGGATTGGAGTACACTTGGTACGGTTATTCAAAAATCAAAGGGACAAAGCTTAAAAATTGTAGTTTTAAGAAAAAACAAACAAGTTAACTTAACTGTCCAACCACACCAAATAAAAGCTCAAAAAAACACATGGATTATTGGAGTTCGTGTAAAACGAAAGAAAGTTAGTTATTCCATTAGTGAATCACTGAAACGAGGTACAAGTTATACTGTACTTCTCGGAGTAAAAACAATTCAATTTGTTGGAAAATTAGTTACTGGACGAGGAAAAAAAGAAGATATAGGTGGTCCAATTATAATTGCAAAGGAAATATCTAATGCCGCTAAACGTAGTATGAGTGATTTACTTCAATTAGTTGCTTTTATTAGCTTACAACTAGGAATTTTCAATTTATTGCCAATTCCAGCTCTTGATGGTGGACATATTTTATTTTTGGTTCTTGAAAAATTAAAAGGTTCTCCATTATCTATAAAATTTCGAGGAATGGTTCAGTCCATAGGAGTATCCTTGTTATTGATTCTCATGGTACTTGTAACCATTAAAGACAGCTTTCTTGTCTTTTTTAAATAGTTTTCCATACTCATGTTGAACCCTTATGTATGATATTAATATCTTAGTTTGTGGTGCAGGACCTTTAGGAATTTTCTTTGGCGGAAAATTACATAGCTCTGGAAAAAAGGTAACTTTTTTAGAAAAAACAAAAAAGTTATCTCTCTTAAAAGGCTCCCGATTCCAAATTTTTTCTTCAATTGAACGAGATTATAGTTTTCATCCTGACTTTACTGATGAAGTACTAGGGTTAGATGCACAGGATTTAATTTTAATCTGTGTAAAAGGAAACTATACTTATGAGGTAGCAATGAAATTGTTACCTGTTATTAAGCCCTCTACAATTGTTCTTTCATTACAAAATGGACTGGAAAATGAGAGTATTCTTTCTACATTATTAGGAAGTAACCTTGTTGTAGGTGCAGTTCCTCATTTTAGTGGAATTCTAAAAGATCAAAATATTGTTGAACAACATGCTCCAGCACAAATTGTGTTTGGAGAAATGAATGGACATGCTAGTGAAAGAGAAGATTGGCTTTCAAAAATTTTTTCTCATGCTGATATTAACCATGTAATCTCAAGAAATATTCATGTTGATATTTGGAAAAAGTTTCTTTGGAATAACAGCTTTAATACAATAAGCTCTTTAACAGGTACGACGTTAGGCGAAGTAATTAAATTTGCGAACATTCGTAAAACCATCAAAGATATGCTTTTTGAAGGACAACGAGTCGCAAAGTCAGAGGGAGTTATCATTACTGATAGCGATTTAGAAGAAATTCTTTATGTTAATGAAAAATATAATTTCATTAGAACTAGCATGCTAAAGGATTTAGAGTCTGGCCGAGAACTTGAACTTGATAGTCTAACAGGCACTCTTCTAAAAAAAGCAGAACAATATGGAATTCAAGTTCCTATAAACCAAACCATTTATAATTTACTTAGTTTATTAGTACAAAGCAGGGATTAAGAGATGGCGAAGAAAGTTCGCATTGATAAACTTTTATTTGAAAAAGGACTTGCTCCCAGTCGAGAAAGAGCACAGGCCTATTTATTAGCTGGTAAAGTTTTTGTAAATGATCGTCAGGTTGATAAACCTGGTACTTTAATTCTTCCTGATTCAGATATTCGAGTGAAAGGAGAAGACCACCCTTATGTAAGTCGTGGTGGTTTAAAGTTAGAACATGCATTAAAAGAATTTCATATTCCAGTAAAACATAGTATTGCAATGGATGTAGGTGCTTCCACTGGAGGTTTTACAGATTGCTTGCTTCAAAATGGATCTAACTTTGTATTTGCAGTTGATGTTGGCCATAGTCAACTTTCATGGAAGTTAATTTCTGATTCACGAGTAAAAAATTTAGAGAAAACTAATTTTCGTTATTTAAAACTTGAACAAATTGGAACTTTTGTTGATTTAATTGTAATTGATGCAAGTTTTATTTCACTAAATAAAATTTTAAAGAATACTCCTCAATTTCTTACAAAAGGTGGCCACCTTGTTGCTCTTATTAAACCTCAATTTGAGGCTGGAAAAGATGCATTACAAAAAGGAGGCGTTGTTCGAGATCAAAATTTACATCAACAAATTATTCAATCAGTAAAAGATGAAGCTTTAACTCTAAATTTCCAAGTTTGTGCAACTTGTGATTCTCCAATCCAAGGGAAAAAGAAGAAAAATCAAGAGTTTTTTATTCATCTAATGAAGAATGATTAGGTATATTTTAATAAAATTAGACTGATTGAATAAATATGGATTCATTACAAAATTTTTTTATATCAAAATTTGAGATCATTGCTGATTTCATCAATGAACACCCAACAACCTCACAAGAAGCCGTTGTTGCAAAAAAAGAGTACATTCAACAAACAGGTGTTATTCGAGAAGCTGATGATTCTTATGAAAATAGAATGAATTCATTTCTCTTATGGTTTGCCTTTGATTGGAAAATTGCTCGGGAAGGTGATCGAACACCTTACCAACTTTTCTTGATGATCCTTGAGGAAAAGCGAGATGTTACTGATGAAGAAATACAGTTTTTTACTTCAATGTATCCACATCAGCACTCATTATTTGAATTAAAGAAATTTACAAAGACAGAAAGTGTTTTAAAAGATTTGTTTACTGGTACAAAGTATGTTGTACCTGATGTTCATTCTTTAATTGGACTTGATAAAGGAACCTTTTTTGAAACTCGATTATTTGAATTTCAACAGGGGAAATGTTTTGCTCATTATTGTATTCCTCATCCTATGGATGTCCGACGAAATATCACACGACAAATTAAATTAATTAAGAAAAGGCCTCAACTAAATACAAAGCTTGTCCTTAAACTCCATCATTTTTATACAAAGTGGATTAGTTATCGAAATATTGATATGCGAAGTGTATATCATTTTGATCGAAAATATCCCGCTGTTAAATAGTAAATTATCTAGTGAATTATCTGATGAATTGGACTGATTTAAATTTTTATTTTGAAAAAATACCAGAAGGTTCAATAGGAAAGTTATTTGAAAATCCTGAATTTCCTTGGAGTCCACTAGCTGGCTTAGAAAAAGCAATTACAGCTTACTTTGATGAACTTAATTCACAAGGAAGTTTGCAAGGAGAACGCTTTCTTATTAAAAAAGATGATGGTTCATTAAAAGAGGGTGGATACTTCATTAAAGGTACAGAGGTCTTAGAAAAAGATTTTATTGATAAAGAACTTCATATTTTTATTGGTAAAGGAACTTTTATTGAAGGTGGTTCCACAATAAAAAATAATACTATTATTTCATCAAATTGTGAAATTCGACAGGGAGCTTACATTCGAGGGAATGTTTATGTTGGTAGTCATTCTGTTGTAGGTCATACAACAGAAATTAAAAACAGCATTTTCATTCATCATGTTGAAGCTGGTCACTTCGCTTATATTGGTGACAGTATTATTGGTTCTTATGTTAATCTTGGTGCTGGAACTAAATTATCAAACCTAGAGTTTCGAACTTTAGAACAAAAACAAACAGAAAGTTTTCCTATTTTACCATTTCAAGTAGAAAAGGAACCTGTCATTACAGGTTTATCAAAATTAGGAGCCATTATTGGTGATGGCTGTGAAACAGGTTGTAATTCTGTATTATCTCCTCTTGTATTGCTTCAAAAAGAGTGTTGGATCTTGCCAAACTTATGTGTAGCAAAAGGAGTTTATCCTGAAAAAAGTTTTCTTGTTAATGCAGCTTCTGCAAAACGAAAAAGATTATAAATTTAGATTTAATCACATTATTTTAACCTTTTGACCGAGCAATTTTTATGGGTCCATTGTTGCTTAACTTTCTTCTTGTTATCTTATCCATTGGAATTCTTTGGAAAGGTGCAGATGCTTTAGTTGAATCATCATCAAAACTAGCTCATCGCTTTGGAATTTCAGACTTTGTGATTGGATTTACGGTTGTTGCCATTGGAACATCTGCTCCTGAGTTTGCAGTAACCATTAGTGCGGCGTTATCTGGACAACCTTCAATTTCTGTAGGAAATATTGTTGGTTCCAATATATTTAATCTTGGTTTTATTTTAGGTGGAACTGCGGCAGTAAAAGCAATTGCAACCACTCCAAAAATTGTTTACCGAGATGGTGTTTTTCTTATTGGTGCAACGATCCTTCTTTATGTTTTACTTTTTGGCTTTACTCTTCAACCAGTGAGTGCAGGAGTTTTAACACCAACTAATGGTTACATCATGGTTGGGGTTTTACTTGCCTACATTAGTTACTTACTAATTAAAAAAGAAAAGCCTGAAGAAGAAGTTCCTGCTGGTGTGGGTGATTGGAAAGATGTGCTAATTGTAATTATCGGAATTGCTGCGGTTGTTGGAGGAGGACATCTTTTAGTTCAATCTGCATCTACAATTGCTAGAAGTTTTGGGATAAGTGAGTGGGTAATCGGAGTAACTATTGTAGCGGCAGGAACATCTGCTCCAGAGTTTGCAACATCCCTTACTGCTGTTCTTAAAAAGAGACATGGCCTTGCTATTGGGAATCTAATTGGTAGTGATTTATTTAACTTATTAGGTGTTTTAGGCTTAGCTGCAATCTTAACTCCTCTTTCTGGTGGAAATTTAACAGTTCCAGTAAACACTCAATCAAGTATTCTTGCACTTGTTGTATTTGTAGCCTTTGTTGTTCTTCTAATGCGATCAGGCTGGAAGCTCTCAAGAAAAGAAGGAGCGTTATTAGTTGGAATTAATTTAATACGTTGGGCTTATGATTTTGGAGCATTCAACTCTCTATTGGGTAAATAAATGGATTTCCAAGAAATACATGATCAAGACCAACCAATAATGCAAAGGAAGACAGAAAAAAAAAGTTGGATTAGTAAACATCCTGTTCTAACCCCAATTTTTATTCTTCTGATTTTAATTTTTGGCATTTCATTATTAAGCCAAAAAAAATCAAAACCCAAAATAGGAGTTGTTCTTTTAGAAGGAACAATTCTTTCCTCTGAACCAATCATCAAACAGCTTCGAGATTTTGAAAATGATCCTCAAATTCGAGGGATTATTCTTAGAGTCAATAGTCCTGGTGGTGCTGTTGCTCCTTCACAAGAAATCTATGAGGAAGTTCTAAGAATTCAAAAAAAGAAGCTTATTTATACTTCAATTGCATCTGTTGCGGCTTCAGGTGGATACTATATTGCCATTGCATCTAAGAAAATTTATGCCAATGCGGGTTCAATTACAGGTAGTATTGGTGTGATTATGCAGTCCTTCAACGTCCAAAAGTTAATGGAAAAAGTTGGAGTACAGTCTCTTGTAATTAAATCAGGAAAAAATAAAGATGTTGGTTCCATGTTTCGGACAATGACTCCTGAGGAGAAATTACTGTTACAAAGTTTAATCAATGATACACAAGATCAATTTGTTACAGCAGTTGCAAAACATCGGAAAAAACTGGATAGGAAAAAAGTAGAAACATTGGCTGATGGTCGGATTTTTACAGGAAGACAAGCATTAAAAGAAGGTCTTATTGATGGTCTTGCAACATTTCGACAAGTAATTTCAACGATGGAAAAACAACTTAAAATCCAAAATGCACAGTTGGTTTATCCTAAGAAAAAAGAGGAAATGCTAAAAAAATTATTTGATATGGTATCGCCAATTCAGCGAGTTAAGAACAAAATTCAAAACTCTACAGGACTTTTTTTCTTAGCAAAAATGTAATTTAATGATCATGTGGCACACTCTCTGCATTTATAATTGATATAAGTTCACTGAAACTAATAAAATTTATAATTTACGGAGAGAAAAATGTACCAGAATCTAATTGAAAGAGTATGTGATCAAACACTAAGTCAAGTTGTTTTAGAATTAGAAGAATTAACAAAACATGAAATTCCAATTTCTAGAGCATTAGACTTAATTGAAGCAATGGCAGGCAGTACAGAAGAAGTAATTGCAGTAAATACTCTACGTGAAAGCATGATTGAAGCTATTGCCTAATCTAGGATACTATGACGTATGTTGATAGAGTCAAAGTATCTTGAATTTTACATACTTTGACTTTCCTTCATCAAATTAGCTTTTAAAGCTGTCCCCAAAAAGATTGATTCCCTCAAGTTCAAATTCAGTCAAAATCAACTATAAAAATCTACAAATTTTTTTTAAGCATTGATTTATCTTTTCTTAAAAATATTCTGCTATAAAAAATCTGCTAATTGTTCTTTTAAGTATTGATACGCCTCTTCTAGAGCTTCCTCTTGAAAACTTTCAATTACCAAACGCACAAAAGTTTTTCCCCTTTTGAATACAGGATAAGATCCAATACTAATTTTTGAGTATCGATCTAATGTATTTTGCAGAATGGAAACAATCTCAACTTCATCAACAATAAGGTGAATCTCCCGATAAGCAGGAACAACCCCTTGAAATTTATCTGCGATTGATAGAAATTTTGATTTCAAAAACTTCGGAACACCTGGAAAAATATAAATATTACGAAATACAAACTGAGGATAATCAGGATGAGTGGAAGGAATAAGAAGTGTTCCCTCTGGAAGTTTCGCCATTTCTAAATGTTCATCAGTACATTTATCTTGGTAAAAATTTCGAATTGTATTTTCTAGCAAAGGATAACTCACAAGTGAAACATCAAAAGCTTTTGCAACACTTGGTAATGTTAAAT
Source organism: bacterium (assembly GCA_051275585.1). GTDB lineage: Bacteria > SAR324 > SAR324 > XYD2-FULL-50-16 > JBNMNM01 > JBNMNM01. The sequence goes on from JBNMNM010000042.1 coordinate 11,305, forward strand.
CATCAGGCGTTGGCCCAATTCCTCCAGCAGTAAATACCCAATCTACCTTTTCAGAATACTCTTTTACTACAGATGCAATCGTTTCACCACGGTCTGGAATCGTAATACACCACTGAACCTGAACTCCATTTTGAGAAAGCTGTTGAATTAAAAACGGTGAGTTTTCATCAACAATTTTTCCTGAAAGGATTTCATCTCCAATAATAATAATAGCTGCAGTTTTTAGATCTGAACGTGATTCCACAAGGCCTGTCTAAAATATAGTAAGGATAACATAAAAAAGTTATGAACCTTTACCATATATTAAGAACATCAGTCGATGATTATTTTGCAATCTCAGTGAATAAAGAAGAAAAAGGTGTTTTGTTTGCATGACTCAGAACGTGCTTATGTTCTTTATTATCAAAAATGAACTATTTACAATTCCCTAATGATACTTACAATACGCCGTTTTTATCTGATCAGTTTGATTTTGTTGCTATTTACAGAGAGTATTTATGCCTCTCAAGAATCTTACCTGAATCAACCACTATCAATTGGACCACAGTATATTTTTTCATTAATGCGAACTCGGTTTGAACCAGAATCTGCATTTTTGATCCCTACTGGAAAAAGTCTGATGAACTTTTCATACTCAAATTCAAATAGTTTTGAGTATAGCCAAAGTTCAAGCAAAACAAATGATTTTAATGGTGATCCATCTGTTTTTACGAATAAAGAATCAAATGGTTACTCTGTTTATATTGATGGTGAAGTAATTGAGCATGGAATTAGTTTCCGACATGGTTTAAGCGAATTATGGGAAATTCAATTATCTTTTAAAGAAGTTCAGTTTACAGGTGGTGCAATGGATTCCTTTATTGAAGGATTTCATTCTACACTTAATTTAGGAACACTTGGAAGAGATCGAACAGGAAGAAGAAAATTTGAAATTTATGTTTATGACAACGTACAACAAAAATTAGTTTGGCAGTTCACAGAACCAGATTCAGGTTCTCAACGGCTTGCCTACAATATTGGATTAAAGAGACAGTTAAGGAAAACAGAAAAGGAAGCAATTGCATTTAAAGTTTCAGCTAATTTTGGTGATAGCTTAATCGAAACAGGCTTAAATGAATTAGATTCAAGTTCTGATTACAGCCACCGAAATTTTAATGATTATAATTTATCGTTATATTACACATCAAAGTTTGATTCATGGACCTTACATGCGGCATTCTCTATCACAGTGATGGAAGATCCTATTTTTGATCGATCTCCAAGCCAATACATGTATTATTTTATAGGTGCTAATTACCACTTTACAGAAGGAATTGACCTCATTATGCAAAACCTTGTGTATAC
>JBNMNM010000043.1:0-12554 GCA_051275585.1 bacterium
CTTGATACCGTGAAAGATGCGGGGATTGATCCAATACCATTATTAGAAATTGCACGAATTCAGCCTGCATTATTGCGACAAGCAGATGCGAGAATTTTTGTAGAACAACTTTTTATTGTTTATGAAGAAGCGGCAAGACTTACAGATGATCAGAACTTTGGTTTTCATATGGGAAAGCAAGGAACAAATCGAAATTTAATTGTTGAGTATATTTTTTTAAACTCAAAAACACTGTCTGACTCGTTCGCAAATGTGATGCGATATACACGCCTAATTGCAGATGGATTTCCTCCTATTTTATATCAAAAAGACAATTTATTTCATATTGAAATCCAGCCTCTTACTCCTGCTTTATCTCTACCAAAGCATCCCGTTGAAACAACTTTTGCCTTTATCATTAATCGAATTCGCCAAGTTTTAGGAGACTCTTTTGCTCCTCAGGCAATTTACTTCAAACATAATTGTAATCAAAATAAGGATGAATACGCTGAATTTTTTCAATCACCTGTTTATTTTGAACAAAAGAAAAACAAGTTAGTATTTCATACAAAGCAACTTGATATCAAAATCCCAAAAGCCGATAGTAATCTCCAAACATTTTTAACACAGCAAGCAAATTTGATGCTTGAACAACTTCCAAAAGAAGCCGATTTTACAGCACATACACAAAAAATATTAATTGAAAAAATATCAACAGGACAAGTTACAGCAAGTTCCGTTGCAGAAGACTTAGGAATTAGTTTAAGGACATTTCAAAGAAGACTTAAAGACTTACAAACAACCTTCCAAGAACAATTAAATGTGGTTCGGCAGTCATTAGCAAAACATTATTTAAAAGATAAAAAACTACCCATTTTTGAAATTGCATTTTTACTCGGATTTACAGAGCAAAGTACATTTACCAGAGCTTTTAAACGTTGGAATGGAACAACTCCAGCAGAGTATAGGAAACAAATATTATAACTAATTACAATTTATCTTTTTTACTTTGTAACCACTGATGATGTTTTAATTTTAAGTGAATCAAGGCCAAGCGATGAGGTTGCAAGTTTTTTCTTTCCTCGACTTGGTATGGTACAAATCCAAGACGGCTATAAAGTAACAAAGCTGGAACATTTTGACTAAATACTGAAATATGGATTTCTTGTAGTTGATATTTTTCAAACCCTATCTGAATCATTAGTTCTATTAGAGCTTTTCCTCAATATTATTTGTTCGTAATTACATTTCCAATAAATGCACTTTCTTTTTCTTTTAAATTATAAAGATTTGCAAATGTAACTATTTCTCCCTGAATAATACCAACAGTTAATTCTTTTCTCTCTTGAGCTATTTTTTCAAACTGTTCAACAGTAAAAGGATACTTCCCTTTTGGATAAATCAAAAACAATTCGTCTTGAACATTCATTAACTTTACAATTGCTTTCCAATCTTGTTTTGTTGCATTTCTAATCTCCATTAAAACTCTCCTTACTTAAATAAATGTAATGCTCTCTATGTATTCCAAATCTATTTTTATGGATTATATAATTTACATCTGATCATCAAGAAAAGAAATTTCTTCATAATTTTTAAAAATCATACTATAAAATTATAAGCTAAACATAATTTTTGGTGGAATAGATACTTTCACAAATAATAATATTATGAAAAAGATTAGGATATAATAAGAATTACTTTTTTTATCTCCTAAAAACATTTCAAGGAGTTATTTTTATGAAAACAAAATTATCAGTTTATATTGCAACAAGCCTTGATGGATTTATTGCAAGAAAAGATGGAAATCTTGATTGGCTGAGCGAAAATGATCAAAGTCAAAGCAAAGAAGATTATGGGTTCCAACCATTCATGGATTCGATTGATGCCATTGTAATGGGACGGAATACATTTGAAACAGTTCTCCTTTCAGGAGAGTGGCCTTATAAAAACAAGCCCGTAATTGTACTTAGTAGCAAACCAGTTAAAATTCCAACAAAACGTACAGATACAGTTGAAGGATCTTCTTTACCACTAAAGGAACTACTTCAACAGTTAGTAGAACGTGGTTTAAAAAACCTCTATATTGACGGTGGAAAGACAATTCAAGGTTTTTTACAAGAAGGATTAATTAACCAAATTACCATCACAAGAATTCCTATTTTACTTGGAAGTGGAATTCCTCTCTTCGCAAATCTAAACCAAGATATTCATGTAGAACATCTTGAAACCTGTACTTTTCCTACAGGTTTTGTTCAAAGTACTTATCAAGTCAAAAAACAAAATTAACCCATTTATTACTGATACTCTTTATTTTTTCATTTGATCTAAGAATTCATTTAATTTTTTACCAAGATCTAAAACGGATTTTTGTTGTTTTTCATTACTCAAAGATCCGTCCTCAGCAAATGCTTTAAATGCTTGAGAAATTGATTGCTGATCAGGTAACACCGTCACTCCAATGTTATTCAACAACATTCTCAAAAAAACTAAACTTCGTGAACCACCCAGACCTCCAGGAGAGGCAGACATAATTACTGCATATTTTCCTCGATATGCCACTAAAGGAGGTTCCTCTTTTGCCTCAGAACGAGATGCCCAATCAATTGCATTTTTTAATAATGGAGTAATGGCACTGTTATATTCGGGAGAAGAAATTAAAAAACCATCATGCTCTACTAGAAGTTGTTTAAATTTTTTTGCATTTTCAGGCATCCCTTCTTCTGCCTCTAAATCTTGATTAAACAAAGGCATTGGATAATCAGCTAAATCAATTAAAGTTACAGTTGCACCTACTTTTTCTGCACCTAAAACTCCAATTTTGAGTAACTGTTTATTAAACGAACCTTTCCTAATACTTCCTGCAAATGCTAATATTTTTGCCATTTTTTATTTCTCTCTAAGCTTTTTATTAATGAATCCAATCGAAATTTATTAATCTAAACCTAGATAGATCAATTTAGTCAGTCGTTTAAAATACTTAGACAAAAATAAAACGAATAGCATTTCCATAAATTTTTAAACTATTAACCTTGCATATAATATGGATATTTCAACATCTATATGTTTTATTTCATAAAAATAAAAATCTAATTAAGAACTTAAACAGAAATATTATAATTTGAGATTTGATTTTCTTTATAGAAATGGTAGCGGGGACTGGATTTGAACCAATGACCTTCGGGTTATGAGCCCGACGAGCTACCTGACTGCTCCACCCCGCGACGTAATAGACGTGTTCTTACATATTCTTTCTAATCTTTACATCTAGTTGAAATTTCTTGAATTTTCTAAGAAATGGTAGCGGGGACTGGATTTGAACCAATGACCTTCGGGTTATGAGCCCGACGAGCTACCTGACTGCTCCACCCCGCGACGTAATAGACGTGTTCTTGCATATTCTTTCTAATCTTTACATCTAGTTGAAATTTCTTGAATTTTCTAAGAAATGGTAGCGGGGATTGGATTTGAACCAATGACCTTCGGGTTATGAGCCCGACGAGCTACCTGACTGCTCCACCCCGCGACGTAATCGATGTATTCTTGCATATTCTTTTTTGGAGCGGGAGACGAGATTCGAACTCGCGACCCTCAGCTTGGAAGGCTGATGCTCTAGCCAACTGAGCTACTCCCGCTTCTATAGGCTATGTAATCTTTAATCTAGTATGAAATTTCTTGGACTTTTTAAGAAATGGTAGCGGGGACTGGATTTGAACCAATGACCTTCGGGTTATGAGCCCGACGAGCTACCTGACTGCTCCACCCCGCGACATAATAGATGTGTTCTTTTGTAAGACTTTTTTGGAGCGGGAGACGAGATTCGAACTCGCGACCCTCAGCTTGGAAGGCTGATGCTCTAGCCAACTGAGCTACTCCCGCATATGGTTGGGGTACCAGGATTCGAACCTGGGAATGACAGGATCAAAACCTGTTGCCTTACCGCTTGGCGATACCCCAATCTGTTATCTTACGGTTACGTTGTTACGTTGTTGCCTTGTTGCCTTGTTGCGGCTAACGTGGTGTGTTTATGCCCAAACGTTTAAAAATCGTCAAGAGAAAAAACTACTTTTGTTCTTTTTTTTCTAACATTTCCATTTTACCACGCAATTCGCCATCTAATGACATAATCTTTTTTTCCATTGTAATCATTTTTTTGCGTTGTTCATCAGTCTTGTAGAACATCGCACTTGCTTTTGTCCATTCCTTGTATGGTCGTGCAGGATAACCAAAAAGAGTCTCTGCTTCTTTCACATCTCCTGTTACTACAGCTCCTGGACCAACCATTGTTCTAGCAGCAATATGAATATGATCCATTGCAGCCGAACGACCACCAAAATATACGTTGTTTCCTGTTTTAACTGTTCCTGCTACTGCTGTTTGAGCAAGAAGTAGATTATTCTCTCCTATTTCACAATTATGTGCCACATGAACAAGGTTATCAATCTTTGTTCCTTTTCCAATGATGGTATCATTAATTGATCCACGGTCAATTGCACACTGAGTTCCAACCTCTACATCATCTTCAATTGTTACATTGCCAATTTGAGGAATCTTAAAATGACGATCACCATCACGTTCAAAACCATATCCTTCACTACCAATTACAGTATTTGGACTAATAACAACTTGATTTCCTAATTTGCTTCCATCCATGACAGAACAATTTGCCATAATTAAGCAGTTTTCTCCAATTACAACAGAATCACCTACATAAACACCAGGGTATAACGTTGAATTATTTCCAACCTTAGAGTTTTCTCCAACATACACATTTGGATAGATGGTTACATTTTCTCCAATTTGAGCTGATTCAGCAATAAATGTATTTGGATGAATATTTCCTGATTCTTTTTTTCGAGGAAATGCAAGTGCCATCATTTTTCCAAATGCCATTCGAGGATTATCTAACCTAATTAGGTTAATTCCCTCAACATCCACATCTAAAGAGACTAATACGACTGTAGCTTGGCACAAAGGCAACTTATCAGCATATTTAGGATTTGCAAGAAAAGTAATCTCTCCTGCTTTTGCATCAAAAATATTATTAATTCCTGTAATTACGGCTGAAGAATCACCAACAAGTTCACCACCTAGATAGGTTGTAACTTCTTGCAAAGTCATTTGTTTCATTTTTATCCATTAAAAAATTGGAAAATCTACCCCAAATAATTTTTTTTCTACATCCTTAATGCAAAATAAAGGCAAATCTATGAAATATCTAACTCATGACTTATAAATTCAGCCGTTTTTTGGTAGGCTCCTATGCTTCCTAAGTTTTCCTTTAATTCTTTCAGATTTTGCTTTATCTGTTCGTAAAGCTCTTTATTGTCGAGGATCTCAAGAACTTTTGCCGCCATTCGCAAAGGAGAAAAATCACGTTGAATCATTTCTGGTACAACCATTTTTTCAGCAACAATATTAGGCAACCCTATTACCCGAATACCAAGCAAATACTTACCAATCAGATAAGTAATATAGGAAGTTTTATAAAAAATAATATGAGGTGTTTGTAAAACAGCCGTTTCTAACGTAGCAGTTCCTGAGGCAACTGTAGCAAAATCAGAATACCCTACACAATTATAAGTATCATTTTCAACTAGGTGAACTTTAACTTTAAGATGTTCCAAGTAAGGTTCAACCGTTTCTAGTGTTACAGTTGGAGCTAGCGGATAAACAAATTGAATATCTTTTCTATCAAAAGAGATCTCTTCAGCCATCTGAAGCAAAATAGGCAAATGTTTGCTAACTTCATGACTACGGCTTCCAGGTAAAAGACTCACTAATTTTTTATTAGGATCTAATCCCCATTTTTGAAAAAAATCTTCTTTTGGTGTTGAAATTTTTGCAATTTCTAAAAGTGGATGGCCAAAACAATGGGTTTTCATTTTTTCACGGTTGAAATATCGAACTTCAAAGGGAAACAAAACAATCATTTTATCAACAAAAGCTTTGATTTTATGAATTCGGTTTTTCTTCCAAGACCATACTTGAGGAGCAATGTAATAAATTACTTTGATTCCTCGTTTTTTTACTTCTTCAGCAAAACGAAGGTTAAAACCTGGATAATCAACAAGTAAAACAACATCAGGTTTTTCTTGGTCTAGTTTCTCTAATAAGTCATAATAAACTTTTCTAAAAAAACCATAATGCTTAAGAACTTCCCATAATCCAACAATGCCTAGCTCTTCAGCAGTATAAAAAAGCTTCACTCCACATTTTTTGAGAAGTTTTCCGCCTGTACCAAAAAGCTCAACATCTTTACGGATCTTTAAAAGCTCAGAAATAACATTACCACCATGCAGATCACCAGATGCTTCTCCAGCAATCACCATAACCTTCTTTTTTTCGCTCATAAAAGTCTATGACTATTGTGCAAAGAATTTTTTAATTGTGTTTGCTACTCGCTTAATTTGTGCTTCTGAAAGTTCAGGAAACATTGGTAAGCTTAGCAAAGAATCAGCACATTGTTCAGTAACAGGGAAATCACCTCGCTTTTCTTCTCGTGCTACATAAGCTTCTTGAAGATGAAGAGGAATTGGATAATGAAATCCTGTAAAAATTCCTTCCGTCTTTAAAAAGTCATGAAGTGCTTTTGGCTCTGTCACAAGAACAACATAGAGATGAAATACAGGAGATGTATTTTCTGGAACAAATGGAATTGTGATTTCTTTAATATCACTTAAATATTTTGCATATAATTCCGCATTTTTCCGACGTTTCTTATTCCAAGAATCCATCATTGGAAGTTTTGCTCGAAGTACAGCACCTTGTAAATTATCCATTCGCCCATTAAAGCCTTCTAAACGATGATAATATTTTTGTGACTGGCCATGATCTCGTAAACAAGAAATGGTTTCTGCCAATTTATCATCATTTGTTACAATAGCTCCAGCTTCACCGAATGCTCCAAGATTTTTCCCTGGATACATACTAAAAGCCGCAATATGACCTAAAGAACCAGCTCGTCGTCCTTTATACTCTGATCCATGAGCTTGTGCTGCATCTTCTAAAACAAAGAGATTATGTTTCTCTGCAATCTCTAGAATTGGATCAATATCTACAGGTTGTCCGTAGAGATGCACAGGAATAATTGCTTTTGTTTTATCAGTAATTTTTTCTTCAATCAAAGCAGGATTAATATTGTAGGTATCTGGCAAGACATCTACAAATACTGGGTTTGCACCAGCGTGACTAATTGCTTCCGTTGTTGCAATGAATGTATTTGGAACTGTGATTACTTCATCACCAGGCCCTACACCTAAAGCTTTTAAAGCTAAAAGTAATGCTTCTGTTCCATTACTTACGCCAATTGCGTGCTTAACTTGACAATATTCTGCGAATTCTTTTTCAAATTCCTTAACATGGTTTCCACCAGCAAAAGCAGTATTTTGGATAATATCCATATAATCACCATCAACTTGTTCATAAATTGAATGGAGAGGTGCTTTTAAATCAAGGAAATCAATATTTTTTTCATCAAGATTTTCTTCAAGAGATAAAAATTCTTGAGGAGAAATACTATAAGAACTTTGTGCTCCTGTAAGTGCTTCTAAACCTACAATTTTTTCACACTTAAAAACTTCGGCGGCTGCAATATATAATCCTGTAGTAAATCCTTCAGGATAATTTAGAGCTGCATCCGTTAGTTTTGCATTCACAGGAATTCGGCTAATTCCTTCTAAACTTTTTTGAATAATACTCCGAGCAACACCTTCTGCAATCAGAGTTTCAACAACATTCGCAAGAATCCAAACTTGAACTTGCTCATCGTTTTGAGAACGCTCTAAAACAGCAAGAGCTGTTTTATCATGCTTTTTAAGAGCATCAACAAAGATGTTTGCTGTAAGAATAACTTTTAACATAATTCATCTAAGTGGATAATAGTTCCTTGTTGCTTAATCGAAATTTGAGCGGCTTCAAGCATTTGCACGATTTCAAGCCCAAATTTTCCATCACTAATTGGTTGTTTCTTTTCTTGGATACACTCAAGAAAATGAGCACATTCTAGTTTTAATGCTTCTGTACCATCAAGTTTTGGAGCATACATATCACCAATTCGGTATTGTAATAACGCTTGATAAATTTTGTCTTTATCATTGTTTGTATCAACACCTTTATCATAAACTTTTACTTTTTCTGCATTGTCCATATCATCATAAACAATCATTTTCTCAGATCCACCAATCAATACTTGACGAATCTTAATAGGAGAAAGCCAGTTTACATGAAAATGAGCCAGTGTATTATCATCATAATACACATTCATATAAGCAATATTTTCAAGATCACTACCACCAACATGTGCAACTCCTGTAGCACTAACGCTTACAGGTTTTTTATCAATTACATATCTCATAATCGATAAATCATGAGGTGCTAAATCCCAAACAACATTAACGTCACTTTGGAATAAACCTAGATTTACACGAACAGAATCAAAATAATAAATTTCACCAAGAGCACCTGAATCAACAAGTTCTTTGATTTTTCTTACTGCACCTGTAAATAAGAAAGTATGGTCAACCATTAAGGTCAAACCCTTTTCTTCTGCAATATCAACTAACTCTTTTGCTTTTTTTGAGCTATCAGTCATTGGTTTTTCAACCAATACATGTTTGCCTGCAAGTAAAGCCTGTTTTGCTAAATCATAATGAGTATGTACAGGAGTTGCAATTGCTACTGCTTCAACTTCTGGATCATTCATGACTTCTTGAATATCTGTAGTAATTTTTTGAACATTTGGAAAAAGAAGATTAACTTTACTTAATCTATCTTCGTTCAAATCACAGACATATTTAACAGTAATTCCTTCTGTCCAAGAAAAATTTCTAACTAAATTTGGTCCCCAGTACCCATACCCAATAACAGCAATATTCATGACTTAACCTTGTAAAGAGTTATTCAATATCAAATAAAACTAACTTATCTCATTATTCCACGTTCTGATTTTTCTAAGAATTCTAGAAAAATTCGTAAGACTCTTTCTTGTGGCAATTGCTTTTTTAATTCTTGAATTGCATCTTTTTTTAATAAACCACTTCGAAAGAAAATCTTATGTAATTTTACTGCTTGTCGGACTTCGTCTTTGTTGAAGCCATTTCTTGATAAACCAATTTTGTTTGGTCCAAAAACTTTTGCTCGCTGACCACCACAAGTCATAAATGGAGGAACATCTAAAACAACTCCACTTAATCCACCAATCATAGAATAATCACCAATTTTGCAAAACTGATGAATACCTGTAACAGCTCCAGTTACAATATAAGAACCAAATTGAGCATGACCACCTATGTTTGTGGCATTTGCTAACATACACCAATCACCAATACTACTGTCATGTCCAAAATGACAATTGATCATGATTTGGTTATGATTTCCTATTTTTGTAATTCCTGTTCCACTTAATGTCCCACGATTAATGGTTACATTTTCTCGAATTTCATTGTAATCGCCAATAACAACACGGGTAGGTTCATTTCGGTGAGCACGATCTTGAGCAGATAGACCAATTGAAGTATATGGTCCAATGATGTTTGATGCACCAATTACAGTATCGCCTCGAATTGTAACATGATTCTCAACAATGGTATCATCACCAAGAACTACATGTTCATCAATAATCGAGTATGCTCCAATTTCAACACTTTTCCCCAACTCAGCAGTTGGATGAACAATTGCTGTAGGATGAATTTTAGAGCGTTTATATGTCCGCTTAACTTTTGCGGACACGTTATCTTTTAGATTACTTAGAATTGATTTTTTTGAATAGTGAGGCATAGAAAATTACTTCTGAATTATGTTTAGCGAGTAATTCCTCGTTCCGAACTTTCGACAAAATCGAGAAATTGTTTTGCTTCAACAGAGTTCGAAAATTCTTCTTGAATTTTTGCTACAGCTTCTACTTTTCGTAGTCCACTTCGGAAGAAAATTCGGAAAATTCGTTGTACTTCTTGGATTTGCTCTTTGGAAAATCCATTTCGGCTTAGTCCTATTTTATTAATGCCTGAAATTTTTGCACGACTACCAGATGCAGTTGCAAAAGGAACAACATCTTGTCTTAAAACAGTTTGTCCGCCTGTAATAGTATAATCTCCAACTCGGCAAAATTGATGGATTGCTGTAAACCCACCAAGTGTTACTTTATTTCCAATCGTTACATGCCCTGCTAAGGTAGTTGCGTTTGCTAAAACAACATCATTTCCTACAATGCAATCGTGAGCAACATGACAATAAGCCATTACCCATGCTCGATCACCAAGAATTGTTTTAGAAATTCCGCCTTCTGTACCTCGATTGATGGTAACACACTCTCGAATTGTACAATCTTCACCAATTTCTGTACTGCTCTTTTCATTATGAAACTTCTTATCTTGTGGCTCTAGGCCAACTGAAGCATAAGGAAAAATACGAGTTCTGGCACCAATTATTATTGGCCCTTCAATGGTCACATTGTTTCGAATTTCAACATCTTCTCCTAGTTCTACATCAGCACCAATAATACTATATGGCCCTACAATAACACTAGAATGTAATTTGGCTTTCGGATCAACGATCGCAGTCGGATGGATATTCCCCATTCGAAATTTAATATTAATAGGTTAACGCTATTTATCTTGCTGAATTGGAACACATGCTACTTTTAAAAGTGCTTTTGCAACTAATTTTTCTTTTCCATCTTCCATTACGTAGGCAGATCCTTCAAAACTCCACAAAATCATTTTTCGAGCAATGAGTTTTGTTTTTAGAATGAGTTGATCTCCTGGAATCACTTGTGACTTAAATCTTGCTTTTTCAATTCCTACAAACATTAGAAGAGTATTATCTGGATCATCAATCAAATCATATCCAACAACACCACCAGCTTGAGCCATAGCCTCTACAACTAACACTCCTGGCATAACAGGTCTTTGAGGGAAATGTCCTTGAAAATATGGCTCATTGTGAGTCACATTTTTAATTGCAGTACAACTTATTCCTTTCTCAAATTCAATTACTCGATCAATTAAAAGAAAAGGATATCGATGATGCAACCGTTTTTTAATTTCCTCAGTTCCAAAAATTATTGACATTACTATTTTCCAGATTGGAGTTTATCAAACGCTTTCACAACTTCATTAGAAAGATCAATCATGTCTTCACTATAATATAGAATTTGTTGCGTAATCGTTTGCTCTAATACAAGATCAAATTTCTTTCTTTTTCCTACTGTTTGAACAACTTTACGAATCTGACCGAACAGACGTTGAATCTGTCTTCTTTGCTCAACTTGAAGCTCTCGTTGAACTTTTCTTGCTTCTCCAACATATTCCCGTCGTAATTTTTGAATTTGAATCCGTTTTCTTTGTTTCGTAGGATTGCTCAGCATAAAACCGTTTTTCAATTCAGTTTGAAGCTTTTCAATTTCTTGTCTACGAAGATTTAAACGTTGTTTTTCTAGACGGGTTTTTGCTTGAAGAAGTTTTTTTGAGGCTTTTCCCAAAATCGACTTATTGATGACATAGTTCATTTGAACTATTCCAACTTTTAACTTTGCCGCAAATGCAGAAGTATAAACTAAACTAAAAAGAAGGATCGTAATAAGTAAAAGTGTAGTTTTTCGTTTCATAAATAAGATGATAAAATATGATTAAATTGATTATTTTTCACTATATATAAATTGCATTTCGGGATTGTAACCCGAATTTAGCCGAATCTTGCCTAATTTGCTATGAATAGTCAATGCTTGATACTTTATGGTCTTCTATAGGCATTTTTTCACGTACTGCCTTCAAGTAATCAAGGTCAATATTCCCAAAAATTAGTTCTTCTTTCTCAGATGCTTTAGAGACTACAGTTCCCCAAGGATCAATAAGTACACTACTTCCAAACGAAACTCGTTTTTCATTATGATGTCCCCATTGTGCAGGAGCTACAATATAAACTTGATTTTCAATTGCTCTCGCTTTTAGCAATGGTAGCCAGTGATCTTTGCCTGTTTGCAATGTAAATGCAGATGGAGCAAAAATAATTTCTGCACCTTTTTTTCTTAATTTCTGAAAAAGGTTAGGAAAACGAATATCATAGCAAATAGAGAACCCTAGCTTTCCAATTTCGTGATCAACTACAACAATTTCTTTTCCTGCTTTGGTTCGCTTTGACTCTTCTAAAACAAGCTGTGGAGTTCTAATATCAAACAGGTGAATCTTTCGATATTGAGCAATAAGCTCCCCATCATTCTGAATCAAAATGGATGTATTATAAGCTTTTTCTGTATCTTCATCAATTTGCTCAGGAATACTTCCTAACAAAATTGAGATCTGAGCTTCTTTTGCATCCTTTTGAAATTGTTGCACCAACGGGGAATGAATAGATTGTGCCAACTCTTGATTTTTTTTATCAGAACCTAAGAATAAAAAGTTTTCAGGAAATGCGATTAATTTGGCTCCTTCCTCTTTAGCCTTTTGAATCCAATTCTTTGCTGTCTTTAGGTTTTTTTCGAAATCAGCAGTTGAACACATTTGGGCAATTGCAATTTTACTCACTTTTTCTTCCTTTCAACTCGATAGAAACGAGCTATCGCTTTTTTCCAAAGATTTGCA
>JBNMNM010000044.1:0-12468 GCA_051275585.1 bacterium
GCTTTTCTTAAATAACTCATAGTCCTTCGAGTTACTTTTGTTACTCTTTTTTGAATTGAAAGATCCAAAGAGGTTCGAATTGGTTTTTGGAAATTTTGTTTCTTCGAGTTATATTTTTTAACAATTTGTAAAATTGCATGAATTGAATTGGTAGGTCTTTTTCTTTTTTTAGAAACCTTCATTTCAAGCAGTTCTTCTCTAAATAACTGAAGGTCAGCTTTAGTAAATTCTTTTTGTTGATATAATTTCTGTAAAATAATTCGTGCTCGTTTTTTTGCCTGTTTGAACCCTTTCTTTTTGAACAAGTTCATTGAAGTTGGTGATTTAGGCAAACTAGCAAGAAGAGATGCTTCTGCCCAACTTAAATCTTTTACAGGCTTTTCGAAGTAACGATAACTCGCATAAACGATTCCATGAATGCGGTTTCCTTGTGGAACAATTTTTAGATAGTGATGAAGTATTTTCTGATGACCAAATTTTTTAATTAACTTTTTGGCCGTAATCATCTCTTGAATCTTTTTTAGAATTGTTCGTTTTCCTGGAGTTTGCATTCTAGCAACTTGCATTGCTAATGTTGAAGCTCCCTCTCGACGAGAAGAAAACAAGGTTTTCCACACTGCTCGTAAAAAAGATCGATAATCAATTCCTTGATGTTGATAAAATCGATGATCTTCAATTCGAATGATTGCTTTGAGGATTTTTGGATTTGGTTGTTTTTGTAAATCCCAGAAACCAAACCGATTTTGTTGTGGAAGACCTTCTGCTAAAAACTTTCCATAACGGTCTTCAAAAATCGGTGTTGATGGTGGAGATAATAAGGCAATGGGTTCATCTTCTAAAAGAAGAAATAGAGTCGAGATTAAAAGGAAGATACCCAAACAACTTCCTTTTAAAATCTGAATTACCCATTTTTTACGAAGAACAGAACAAATCATTTAGCTGTAATTTTAATACGTGCTCCATCAGTATTTCCGTAAGTTGCTTCTTTATACATCATTTCAGCTTTCGCAGCTGGATGAACAAAGCTACCTTCAAAACTGCTTTTTAGACGAAAATAGAAGTGGTAGTTTCCTTTTGGTAACAAATCAAAGTAGAACGTCACTTGATCATCTTCGTAAAGAGCATAATCTGGTTTTCGAGTAAAAGTTCCTCGTGGTTTTGCTTCTGGTGGAGAAGTTGCCAAGTTTGGATTCATTGGCTCAAAACCTGCGGCAAATGGAACTCGAATTGCGACAAAACTTCGTTTTTCTGGATTCACTACTTGAACATGAGTTTCAATGATTGTTTCTTTTGGAATTGTGATTGTTTTTCCTGCTTCTAATTTCGCTTTTTCTGGTGCAGCTTTTAAATCTCGAAAAATTAGCAACTCTTCCTGAACAACAAAACCAGCTTGTTTGCTTTTTGTATAAACACCACTTTTCTTTGAAAGATAACGCATATTCACCCAAGCATGAACAGGAAACTTAGCTCCTTTTGTATAAGATAGTTTTGTACCTGCTTGAGTTACCTTTTTTAAAACAAAAGCCTTATTTGCAAGATCCCAATTTGATTTGACTTTTCCAGTATGGCTAACAACTCCAAATCCTGTTCCCTCTCGATCATCATTAAGTAAATCTCGTAGAGCAAGGATTACACTCGCATTAGCATTGGTACTACCCCATCCATTTTTACCAGCCATTCGAACAATTTCATCAATTAAAATTTTTGTATTTTTTCCATTTGGCTTGGCTTGATACATTGCCTTCATAATTGAGGCCATTGTTTTCGCTTCTGAGGATTGAATTAAACTATCCCAATAAGAAGAGTTACGATAACGGATTCCTGTAAATCGTTTATTTCCTTGAAACAGTTGGAAGATTAATCCTTTCTCTAAATCCTTCAATACTTGCAAATGTTTTTGATTAGAACCTAACCTCTTTTGCATTGAAGTATAAAGAATTTTTGCTTCACTGTGATAATCTTCAAGATGTGCTCGTCCTAATAATTCTTGAGCATATCCTCGTTCTAAATGTCCTGCTTTTGCTAAAGCATGAAGTGCTTCTGTTCGCTCATAAAATTTATATCCACTTAATAAATAACTTGAGTTTGAACGAAGAGCAGAACGCAATGCCCGAATTGCTTTAGAATACATTCCAGTTTTTACAGCAAAATTTTGTCTTTTTGCTTCAATCAAAAATTCAACAACCCAAGCAGTTAAACTGACGTAACCTTCTGAAGTTGGCCAATAACTAAAAAGACCACTTGGCTTTTGAACTTTCTCTAAATATTTTAAAGTAAGATCAACTTTGTGTTTCAACCATTTAATCCGAGTTTTTCGACCCAGTTTTTTCAAAGGTTCATTTAAAACAAGTTCAGGAAGTAAGGAACTGATTCGTTGCTCTGTACAAGCATGTTGATAATGAGCAAGGTAGTCTAACCCTGCAAAAACTTTTACGATTGCAGCTTCACGAGTTACCAATAAAGAATGAGTTAAAGATCCTGCTCGATAACCGTTTTTAGGCCAAGGAATCGAAATAGTTTGACCTCCTTTCAACTTATAAAACTTCGAAATATGATCTGGGAAACGATCAGGTTTGACAGGAAGCTTAATTTCAAATGCATCTTTAGCTTGATCAAACTCACGAATCACCGCCATTTTCACTTTCACAAAGTTTTCAGTTGTTCCTGTACTTGCTGACTTTGTAACTTTCATTGGAAAGTAAAGTACTTTTGCTTTTCCTTTTTGCCATTTTACTTTACGACTTTTCTTTCCTTGAATTGTAATTCCAGTTGCTTGAATTTCTGTTCGTCCAGATCCACCAGCACCTTCAACTACACGCCCAACTCCTCCAGCAAAAAATTGATCTCCAGTTCGAACAAATCGAGGAAGTGCAGATTGAACAATTATTGGTAAACGAATTGATACCATTGACTCTGCTTTTCCAAAACGAGCTTTTCCATCTGTTCCAACAGCTCGAATTGAAAAATCAGTTAGATTTTCAGGCAATGGAATTTTAATTCGAATAAATCCTTTTCGAGCAACAAGATTTGGTTTGTAATAAGCTACTGTTTTAAAGTTTTTCCGAACTGTAACATCAGAGAAAATTGATTTCTTCTTCATTCTAGCTTTTGAGGATGCTCCTGACATGCTCTCGTCATCAGCACCATCACCCCCTGAGATTTCTTCTGTGAAAATTTCTCCTACAACTAAATTCCGAGTTCCTCGAATTCGAATTGTGGCTGAAACTCCTCGTAGAAATCGTTTAAGAGGATCACGAAGTTTTCCATCACCTAAAGCTAGAACAGCTCGATCAACTAACCATAATGTAACTTCTCCATTTACTCTTCGATTATCTGCATCTGTCAGCTTGATATCAAGAGTAAGTGTTGAACCTGGAAGTTGCACTTTTTTATGTTTAAGCTTGATTTTTAACTTATTATTTCTAGGCTTAACTTCAATCCAAGTTGTATTTGCCATTGTAATCGGTTTTGCTCGATCATGTTTAAACGATCGAATTTTTTGATTTCCAATTCGTCCACGCATCAATAAGAAGTGAACAGGCATTCTTGGAACCATTTGGTTCGTTAATTTTACATCTAAAGTTCCTTGTCCATTTCGAATATCAATCCATTTATATTGATTTCCTGTTGGCCGCTCAATAATGGCTAATGCTCGTGCTTTTTGGAATGGACTTTTTAGTAAGATTTTTGCGGTATCACCTGGATTATAAGCACGCTTACTTAAACTTGTTCGAAAAATATTTGATTTTGGTCGCTTCCAAGTAACAGGAGTTTTTCCTGCAACATAAAAATCAGCATAAACTTTTTGAAGTCGCCCAAGTTTATCCTTAGAAGTAATCTCAACAACATAAACTCCTGATTCTTTGACAGGCAAAGGATAGGAGAAGATTTTCTTTTGTGATGTTATTGTCTTTGTAAGAATATTTTTATCAACAATGTTAGTTACATATTTCGATTGTCCTGTTGTAAAATCATTCTCTAATAAATAGGAGTGCCATTGTCGTTGATAAAACCGAAGCCTAAATTGTTTTCCTGCTAGTGGTTTTCCTAAATGATTGATTACCAAAAACTTAGGATTTACAGTTCCTATTTTTGAGTAGAACCGTTTTACTTTTAAACCCAACATAAATGGTGGCAATGCAATCACTTTTTTTGTTGTAGTCACACTTTGAGAATCTGCTCCTGTAACTGTTGCTTCAACTGTATATTTTCGTGGTTGACCTCCAAGTCCTAAACTTGGATCAATTGATAAAGTTGCAGCGCCTTGTTTATCTGTTCGCATTCTTTTTTCAATTGCACTTGCAGAAGTAGTGGAACTACTAGTGCTAAATCGTGAGTTTGATGAAAATAAGAATCCTTTATAATAAGGAGCATAAAAAGAATGTGCTGATTGCGTAACCCGCCAACGAACTCGTTCTCCAATTACACGACCACCTGCATAATAATCAGCAGTTAAAAGCATTTTAAATGGACGATCTAATGGAACTTTATCTGGTCCATTAACCTGTACTTCAAATTTTGGAACTCGATAACTTTCAATTCGGAAGGTCGTTGACCCATAACTAGTTCCATCATATCGAAAATAAACTCGATAACGTCCTGTAGGAAAACTTTTAGTTTTTAGTTTTAAATAAAAGCTTCCATAGCGATTTAAGCTCATATAATGATTAATTTTCTTTCCTCTAGGATCATAAATAACTAGTTTTGCTCCATCTGCTCCTGACTTTCGCTTATATTGCTTTGAAATAATTCCATTTCGAATTGCTCGAAAATAACCTTTGATATGGATATCTTCATTAGGACGATAAATTGGACGTTCTGTAAAAACATGAGCCTTTTGGATTACTGCACCTTCTTTTTTCTTTGGAGTATATTGAAACCAGTTCAACCACTTGTTGTAGCTACCATACCAATGATTGTTCATGTAATATGGAGGTGGGTAATTCGGATCAATAATTAATGTGTCATCACCATTTTTTACAGAAACACGATATACATTTGCTCGAATTTTTTCATGAATGAACCGATATTGTCCTTCTCGGTTTGTTGTTCCACTTATAATTTGTTTCCATTTAGTTTTATCTCGATCCTTATAATGAGTTCCATCAACTTTGATTGTTGCTCCTCGAACAGGCATTCCTGTTTTTAAGGAAGTTACAACAAAATTAGTTGCTCCTCTTTCCTCAACAACACTTAAAGCAAGATCAGTAACTTGAACTCGAACATATTCTCGAATTTTATTACTTCCAATTTTTCGGATTCCAACAAGATAGGTTCCAGGTTTTTTCTTACCTGAAATCGTTGCAAAATGTTTTTGTAGATTTAGACCAAACCGTAGAGAACTCTTTTTTCCAGCAGTTGGAAGAGAAACTAATTTTGATACAATTGGAGTACTTAATAGTTTTACATGTTTTGCCAATTGTTTTGCAAAAGGAGGTTCTTCGCCTGGCCCTGGTGGTCTTGTTGACTCATTAATAGTTACAATTGATTGAGAGAATGGCCAAAAATTTCGATCAAATGGATTGATTTTATAAATTCGTAAATCAACTTTTTTATATCCTCGTCCTTCTAACTCTAGTCGTTGAGGACCATATTGTTCTAAAATTCCCTGACTTTTTTTCCACTTCAAATAAGGATTTGCAGGCGGTGAAAATAGGTAAACAACAGATTTTTTAAATGAGGCTAATGGCCTTCCTACTTGATCATAAACTCGATTCGTATGCTTTAGATTCAGTTGGTATAATTTTTCTCGTTTTGACTTAAAAGTAAGATAAACTCGATTTGATGATATTTGATATTTCAGATCCTTCACTGTCGGTTTAAATTGAATTAACTGTTTTACTGCTTCAATTGAAAACTGACCTAAATTATCATTAAATTCTAAAAAGATCTTTCCAGAGTCTTGCTGATTTAATGATTGCTCTGGGGTAAATGTACTTCCAGTTGCACTAATTGAGTGTTGTTTACTATTGTTTCCAACTTTAACTAGACGAAAAACGGGTTTTGTTTTCCATAAATACTGAGCAATTGCGTCTGTTTGCTGATTCGAAGAAACTGATAACCGAATTTTTAAAGTAAGTTTTTTACCGTATGAAATTGGTTTCTTAAAATTAATTTGATATTGAAAATTTGCACTTGCACTTAATTGCTCAAGAGCTTTGATTGTAAAGTCACTAGTTGAAAGCTGAATTTGATTGGATTTGCTAATTTCTGAGGTAGATTGAATTTCAAATTGCAATATTTGTTTTAAATACTGCACAGGCATTGAAGTCTTAAAATTTAAAGTAATATTTTTGATTGGATTTAAATTCTGACTACCATTTGAAGGAATCAAACTTGTGGGAGCCGTCATTAACGTATTTAATGTATAACTTCGGCGATGTTGATAAACCTGAACCTTATATTTTCGTAATGGCTTCCATGCATCAGTTGGTAAAAATTGTAATGTGTATGGATCAACCCAACGATATTCTCCTTGCGTCTTTGGTCTAATTTGGAGAAATCGCTCTGGTTTTGCTTCACTTCCAACCCTAGATTTGCCAATATTTTTCTTAAAAAAAATCGTAATTGGATCATATCCTCGAAGAAAGCTTTCAGGAATTACTTGGTTTTTTCGAGGTGCCGCATTTGCTTGGATTGAAATAGTAAAAAATAAAAGAGATATAATCAGGCAAATTGCATTAGTTAAATAGTTATTTTTCTGTTCCATACAATATAAACTCATAAATAAAATTCAAAACCAATCTTGTAGAAACAACTATATAGAAATACAATCCCTTTTCAATCGAAATTTACAGTCTTTTACAAAAATAGCTCTATCCTTCAGAACTTCTTATTATTCTAGTTTCTAGAAATAATTTTTAGATTTTTAGTTCTGGCTAATGATCTTGTTGAAAATATTGATAGATAGTAGCCACAACTAATTCCACCTAAAAAAAAACGAAGAAAAGAAAATAATAAAAATCCATAGGCCGCACCAAAAACTTGATACTCTTGTAATAGTTTGGGCAAAAATAAAATTAAAACACTCACTGCGATGGTCATCGAAAAGGCCTTTAGTTTTACTCCTCCTAATAATAAAAGGATCATCTCAAAAAATAGAGAAAAACCAATAAAAATTTCACCTATCATCATAAGTTGGAATAATGGAATTGCTTGTGAGTAATTTTCGCCTAATAAATAATGAATAAGATAGGGAAATATTTGGAGTGTTAAAAAAATCAAACCACAAGATAATAAAAAATGAATACTTAAAATTTGAGTAATAAAAAAAATCAGTATTTTTTTAGTTTTCTTCTCAGTGAGGTATGGATAAATAACATCATTAATTGATGCAAATGTGAACTTCGCAATTATGGTAAAAGAAAAAGCAATGGCTAATTGTGAAATTAGTTTTAAATTATTAAGATACCTCTCTGCAATGCTGTAGATCAAAAATGTTGATGATGAATATAACAAAAATGTGACTCCCTCCCATAAAGCGAGATAAGTTACTTTTTTATATGGAAAGAAAGGAACGGAAATAGGAATTTTAGGAAATAGATATAAAATCAAAATAAAAAATGATAAGGCAAAAAATATAAATCCTCCAATTACTCCATTCTTTTGAAAAAAATAACACCCAACAATTAAAGAAGCTGCAAATAATAATTTTTGTAAAAAAATAATTTTAGCTCTTTGTTCTGATTTTTTTTGAGCACTCAGATAAGCAAGAAAATAGTTAAAAAATGCAAATGATGGTGCTAGCAAAATGATTAAATCAAACAGATGAGTTGTTTCTTGATCTTCAAAAAAAGCATATTGAATACGAACTAGATAGTATCCTATTAAAATAACACCACATAACATCAGAAAAAGTCTCAATGTACCTGATAAATAATAAGGTAGATTTTTCTCTTTTAATCCAAAACGAACCATCACGAGAGGTAATCCAAGAGTTGCTAGTTGAGCAACAAACATTAAGCCTTCATTTAATAATGAGAACCTCCCAAAATCCTCTGGTGATAACCATTTGCTTAATGTAATTTTTACAAATAATGAAATAAAATGGGATATGAATAACGACATCAACAAAAAAAGAAATCCTGTTTGATGTAAGTTTAATATTTTACGCCCATTTAAAAGAATGAATTTTTTCATTAAAATCTCCAATTATTTACAACACTATCAATCAATCAAACAAATATACATTTCAAAAACTAAAACAAGATATATATTATAAGTCTGTAATATTTAATGACAAAATTGCATTATTAGAAGCACATTAAAAAAACATTGCTTTGCCTATTTTTTAGGCTAATCCATAGTCTTTTTTGTGATTAATTTTTAATCTAAAGAAAAAGAAAAAGGTCTTTAAATATAATTTATTTTTATGCATTGTTAAATACAAATAATTATAAACTACTGATTTTATAGTATTTATTTAGTTTTACTTTTTATTTTCAATACTTTGGCACAGATAAAGCAGAAACAATCATATTACGAATGATTGCTAATCAAGTTGTTATTACTGTTATTTATCATGGGAAAAAATCATTTTGATCTTTATTAAAATGATTCACTAAAAATTTGGAGAACAAATGACACCAGAATTACTTAAACTTGTAAAATCAATACCTGACATAAAGTATATCTTAGATACATTCTTCCTACTTTTTAGTGGGGCTTTAGTAATGTGGATGGCTGCTGGATTCGCAATGCTAGAAGCTGGTTTAGTAAGAACCAAAAATACTACTGGAATTCTTACTAAGAATATTGCTCTCTATGCAATTGCTTGTGTTGCATATTACCTGATTGGTTACAACTTAATGTACGGAGCTGGTGCAAACAGTTTCATTGGTTCTGGATTTGCTCTTTCTGGATTTGATCTTCCAGGAATGGGTGATGGTCATAGTCGATACGCAGATTTCTTTTTCCAAGTAGTATTTGTTGCTACTGCTGCTTCCATTGTTTCTGGAACAGTTGCTGAGCGAATGAAATTCTGGCCATTTATTTTATTTGTAGTTGTTTTATCTTCATTCATCTATCCAATTCAAGGTCATTGGACTTGGGGAATGACTTCGGAGATTGTAAAAGCTAATGGAATCATGGTTAAAATCTTAGGAGAATTCTGGAAAGCTTCTTCTGATTTTGCTGGATCTACAGTTGTTCATTCTGTTGGTGGATGGGCTGCTCTTGCTGGTGCTCTTTTACTTGGGCCTCGATTGGGAAAATATGGAAAAGATGGAAAAGTAA
This sequence comes from bacterium, assembly GCA_051275585.1. GTDB lineage: Bacteria > SAR324 > SAR324 > XYD2-FULL-50-16 > JBNMNM01 > JBNMNM01. The sequence continues at coordinate 9,235 of JBNMNM010000044.1, forward strand.
ATCCAATTCCTGGAGCAAACTTACCATTAGCAACAATTGGTACATTCATCCTTTGGTTTGGATGGTTTGGTTTTAACGGTGGGTCTCAATTAACCATTGCAACTAAAGGTGATATTACCGCAGTTTCTCAAGTTTTTGTTAATACAAATATGGGTGCTGCTGCTGGTGCAATTATGGGAATGATTTTAACTCAACTTCTTTATAAAAAAGTTGATCTTACTATGGTTCTTAATGGTGCTCTTGCAGGACTTGTAGCAATTACAGCAGGACCTGATTATCCAGCAATTTGGCAAGCTCTTCTGATTGGTGCAATTGGTGGAACATTAGTTGTTTTTGCTGTACCATTCTTTGATAAAATTAAAATTGATGATCCAGTTGGAGCTCTTTCAGTTCATCTTGTAAACGGAATCTGGGGAACTCTTGCAGTTGGTATCTTCAACCCCGCTGTCTCAATTATAGGCCAAATTAAACTAATTGTAGTTGTTGGTTTATTCACTTTTGTTACTAGCTTCATTACATGGGCTATTATCAAAGCAGTATTTGGACTTCGAGTATCTGCTGAAGAAGAATATGAAGGAATGGATGTAGCTGAATTTGGATTACATGCTTATCCTGAATTTGTAGAAAGAACAGGAAGTAATACATAGTCAGTCAAATTCTTATTACGTTTTTGCATTCTATAAAGCTTTGCTCAGAGGGAGTCCTTACCATTCTCCCTCTTCCTGAGCAAAGTTTTAAGAAAAACCTCACGGTCAAACTCCTCCCATAAAGCGAACAATCAAAATAGACGAAGCTAAATATCCAAGTAATCCAATATTATCAATTGTAGTTGTTACAAATGGCCCTGCCGCTATTGCTGGATCAATATTAAACCGATGAAAAAGCATTGGCATTAAGGAACCAATTATTGCTGCAATCACCATTGAAAAAAACATGCCTATAGCAACCATTCCACCAATAAAAGCAACTTCCTGAAATTGCATTTCAGCAAAAAAAGCGAGTATTGTACCAAAAAATAGCCCTAAAAGAATTCCAATTGATAATTCTCGTAAGACTACCCTCCACAATTCATTAGTCGAAATTTGTCCTGTAGCTAAACCTCGCACAATAATTGTAGTTGATTGCGACCCTATATTCCCTCCCATTCCTGCAATTACAGGAACAAAAGCTAATAGTAAGGTATGAGGAATAATTTTGCTAAACAAAGTCATTGACTGGACAGTTAGCAAACCTCCAAAGAAAGAAACAAGCAACCAAGGCATTCGTAATAAAAACCCTTGTACTGGAGAACCAAGAGAAAATTCTTTCTCAGTTGTCCCCGCAAGCTTCATAATATCTTCAGTAGCTTCTTCTCGAATTACATCAATTACATCATCGACAGTAATAATCCCAATAATTTTCTGATTTGAATTCAATACAGGAATCGCAGAAAGATTATACCGTTCAACATCCATTGCTACCATTTCTTGATCTTGCTGACCAAGAGTTGTAACCAAATTTGTGTGCATAATCTCTTTCATTGAAAGATGATTTGCTCTTGTGATTAATTGACGAAGAGAAGCAACTCCAACTAACTGATCTTGATCATTTGTGATGTAGACATAATAAATCATTTCTAAATCACTTTGGATTTCTTTTAAAGAGGTAAACGCTTCTAAAACAGTAGTAGACTCATTCACAGAAAAGAAATCTGTCGACATAATTCGACCAGCAGTTCCTTCTTCATACTTCAGTAATAGTTCAGTTTGAAGAGATTCCTCATAGGCTAAGTTATCTCTAACCCAGTTTGCTAATTTCTCTGGAATTTCGGTAAGAATACTAGCAATATCATTACTATCAAGGAGAGAAAACAGTTGAGAAATATTCTCTCCTTTTCCTTTTTTTAACTTTTGTACAGTTAATGTCATTGCTCTTGCGTCAAGTTCAGGCAAAACTTCTGGAAATTTTGGAAGTTGAAGAGCAATATCAAATAATTCAGGCTCAAAAACTTCTTGAACATGAGATAAAATATACGCAATATCTGAGGGAAAAGATTGATTAAAAATATCAATTACATTTTCTCTTTCGCCAGACTCTAAATGAAGTGTAATTTTTTCAATAACATTTGTAAGTTTTTTCGACATAAGCGACTCCTCAAAACAGAACACTACTCTTCTAAAAAGATTATTTTTGGAAGAGTAGTATTCTAACTAACTAAACAAAAAATATTTAATTTTGATTAAGTTTTTGTTTATCAATCATTCATAAGAAAGAACCATATTTTTATCCAACCAACGGTAAAACCTCTTCATTCAGGTGGAGGATGTAAGATTGTCCTTATCCCAAGCGGTTGCCTAATTTGCAATTAATTGATTTTTTAGTCATCACTGGTACATAAAACAACCCATATTCGACATAACTTTAAATTTAAAAACAATTTTGAATCTTCTCAGAAAAACAAAATGATCATTCGCAAGGCTTTCAAATTCAGATTAAAACCAAACAAAAAGCAGGTGGAAAAGTTCTTCCAATTTGCTGGCTGTAATCGGTTTGTCTGGAATAAAGCACTTGCCTTGAATAAAGAAAATCTAGACAAAAAAGAGAAAATTTTCTCCTACAATAAAATGTCTTCTCTTCTAACATCTTGGAAAAAATTAGAAGAAACTTCTTTCCTTAAAGAAACCCATTCCCAACCACTACAACAAACTTTAAAAAACCTAGATACAGCATTTAAGGACTTTTTTAGCAAAAAGAAAGGTTTTCCACACTTCAAAAAACGTGGAGTCTATAAATCTTTCAGTTACCCACAAAATGTAACTGTTAATGGTAATCACACTTTTTTATTACCCAAGGTAGGAAAAGTTAAGTTCATCAAATCCCGTGAGATTGAAGGACTAATCAAAAATTCTACTGTATCTCTTCATGCTGGCAATTGGTATGTCTCCTTTCAAACAAAATTTGAAGTAAAGGAGCCTAAACACTCTTCTAGTTCTCAAGTTGGTATTGATCTTGGAATTACTCGTTTTGCGACTCTTTCTAATGGTGATTTCTTAAAGCCCTTGAATAGCTTCAAGAAACTAGAAAAGAAGTTAGCCAAAGAACAAATAAAATTAGCTAAAAAAACCAAATTCTCAAAGAAATGGAAGAAACAAAAAGCAAAAATAACCAAAATTCATTCTAAAATAGCGAATGCTCGAAACGACTATCTTCACAAGATTTCCTATTTCATCAGCAAAAACCACGCAATGATTGCTA
>JBNMNM010000045.1:0-12297 GCA_051275585.1 bacterium
AAAAAAGATGATTTTGAATGGAGAAAAAAGTATCTTGAGTAAGCTCACCTTTGACTAAACGATTCTCTTTTTTATTTCCTTGAGCAAACTTATTTTGCAAGGCTTGAGCATTTACACCCATATTCAAGGTTGTATATTGACTTGCAACAGTCAAAGAAAATGAAAGTTCATGCTCAACCCATGCAACTTGCTCTGAAAATTGCTTTCTAAGTAGAGCCGAAATTCCACTAACAGAAGATTGAAGAGCCTCTTCTTTAGTTTTACAAATCGTAAATTTTAAACCTGTTTGTTCTTGAGCAACCAAAGCAGAATATCCCCAAAGAGCAATACTTTGTTCCTTTTCAGGAGTAAGTAAGGTTTTCTCTGTGAGTTTATCAAAACTCCATTCTATGATGTCATGTTTCTCAAATTTTTGGATTAATCGACTCCACTGAACAGCTTTGTTCTTTTTACTATTTTGGAACTTCGATAAATCTCTGCTTTTAGTAAGAATGTTGCTTTCTGGTTTATAGGTAGCAAAGTTGAATTTTAGATAATCAGGCAATTCATCTTTTTTCCACTCTACTTCAGGAATATGAATTTTAGTTAAATCAAAAACAGTTTCTGATAAAACACCATAAAAGCCTTGTTCTGTTTTCTTTTTATGCTCTTCAAAGTTGGTCGAATATTGAAAAGAGGTAATCTCTTCCCAAATTTTTTCGGCTTTTTCTGGAATTGGAACTAGTTGTTTTCGATATGATTTTATCAGGTTTTTTAATAGCCATGTGACTTTTTCCTGTAACAATCCAGGAACCAAATATTCAAATGATTCTTGTTGTAATGTCTGCATTGCAGAGTATGGAAGTTGAAGTGTAACACCATCATCAGCGTGGTCAGGTTCAAACAAATAGGTTAGAGGATAACTGTTATCACCAATATTTAAAGTATCAGGAAATAGCTCAAGCTTTTTCTCTGGTTCTTGAAGTAAAAGATCTTTTTCTTCCATACAAAGAAACTTATCTCCGCCTTTTTCTTTGATGAGTTTTTGTAGGTCTTTTAAACAAGTTACTACTGGAATTCGTTCTTTATAAAAATGATAAATGCTTTCATCATCAACTAGTAGATTCCTCTTTCTTGACTTGTGTTCTTTGACCTCAATATCTTCAATTAATTTTTGATTCTTCTCAAAAAATGGAAGCTTGAAGTTAAATTGACCATCTACTAAAGCATGACGAATAAAAATCTCTGTTGATTCTTGTCTATCAATTCTGCCGTAATTAATTTTTCTAGCTTCAACAACTGTCAGTCCTAGAAGTGTGACTTTCTCAATGGCAACAACTCGACCTGTTTTTTTCTCCCAATGTGGATTACTCCAAGAAAGTTTACACAAATCACCACCTAACCTTTCTAACCACTCAGGATCAATTTTTGCTACTTGATGAGCAAACAATTTTGAGGTTTCAATTAATTCAATGGCAACAATCCAATCATGTTTTCTGCTATATTGTCCTGACGCTGGAAAAAGAGTAAATTTTTTGTTTCTCGTTCCTAAATAATCTCTTCGAGAAGTTTGTTCTCGTAAGGCAATATTACTTAGATAACCAGCAGTAATACTTTGATGAATTGCATCATAATTAATGGTGTCAGGCTTTGATAGATTCCAATCTTTTTCTTTTAGAATTCGAGTCAATTGTTGATGGATTTCTCGCCATTCCCGCATCTTTTGGAAAGAGAGAAAATTATTTTTACAAAACTTCCTCATTTTGTTTTGCGTTTTGATCTCTTCCCAAGTGTTATGATAATGTTCCCAAAGGTTGTACAAACTCATTAAATCTGATTCTTTTGACTTAAACTGAGCATGACTTTGTTCAGCCTTTCCTTTGTCCGCATCTTTTGGATAAATTCGAGGATCTTGGATTGAAATTCCAGCCGCAATAATTAAAACAGGATAAATGACTCCTTCATCTTTTGCTTGGAGAATCATTCTAGCTGTTCTTGGATCAACGGGGAACTCTGCGATTTGACGACCAAGACGAGTAATAGTTTGATTTTTTAGTGCTCCTAATTCCGTCAGGATTTTATATCCAGCTTTAATCTGACTGGATTCAGGAGGATCAATAAATGGAAAATGTTCGATTTTTCCCAGTTTTGCATAGTGCATTCGTAAAATTACATCAGCTAGATTGGAACGCTGAATTTCTGGTGAAGTGAATTCACTTCGTAGATTAAAATCTTCTTCACTATAGAGACGAATACAAATTCCGTTGCTGACTCGACCACAACGTCCCTTTCTTTGATTGGCACTACTTTGAGAAATAGCTTCAATCGGAAGTCCTTTTGTACCCGATTTTGAATGATAACGGCTAATTCTTCCTAAACCACTATCAATGACAAATCGAATTTTAGGGATGGTAATGGATGTTTCTGCAATATTGGTTGAAAGAATAATTTTTCGTTGATCAGTTTCTTCAAAAATTCGATTTTGCTCACCTCTTGATAAACGAGCGTAAAGAGGCAAAATACTACAGTTTTCATGAGTTAGGTATTGAAGACGATTAAGTCCTTCTTTAATCTCCTGCTCACCTGTAAGAAAAACAAGAATGTCACCAGAATTGCTTTCTGTAAGAACTTCTTCAACAGCATCTTGGACTAAATCAATAACACTTAATTCGCCTTTTTCTTCTAGAAGTTCATCAATTGGATGATATCGCAACTCGACAGGAAAGAGCCGTCCAGATACTTCAATAATAGGAGCAGGTTGGGTTTGAATTTCTTGAGAAGAGAGTTCTGATTGTTTTGCAATGACCTTAGTTTGATTAGGAATTTCTTTTTGAGGAAAGGCTGCTGCAAATTTTTCAACATCAATAGTTGCAGAGGTAACAATTAGTTTTAAATCTTTTCTTTTTTCGAGGAGTTGTCGAAGGTAACCTAATAAAAAATCAATATTGAGCGTTCTTTCATGAGCTTCATCAATAACAATGACTTCATATTCATTGAGATAAGGATCACGTTGAATTTCAGCGAGTAAGATTCCATCAGTCATCAACTTGATGTAAGTTGAATCTTGAGTTTGATCTGAAAAACGAATTTTATACCCTACTTTCTCCCCAACATTACTATTTAATTCTTTTGCAATTTGTTGAGATAAAGAAGTTGCTGCAATTCTTCGAGGTTGAGTACAACCTACTTTTCCACGAATACCAAGACCAGCAGACAGGCACATTTTAGGGATTTGTGTTGTTTTTCCTGAGCCTGTTTCACCAGTAATAATCACCACCTGATTTTTCTGAATAGCCTCAATAATATCTTCTCTTTTTTGCGATATTGGAAGTTGAGGAGGATATTGAATTTCAGGAAGATCTGATACTCGTTTTTCTACATTTTCAATTGAATCAGAAAGTTTTTTCTTAAAAAATTGGTGTTTCTGTTCATATTGAGGATGTGAGGATTCTGGTAAATTTTGAAAACTCTTCCACAAAAAATGACGATCCTTACACAAGGCTTGATTAAGTTGATGGTAAGGAATGTTTTTTGAACTGTTTTTCTTTATTTTTGACAATTGCATATCCTTTGCATTTTGCCCTGTAGAGCAAACTTTTAACGATTAGGACTTTAGATTAATAGACTGGGCAGTCACCAAAGGTGAAGATGAAGATTCCATCCTTTTTTATTCGATTTTTTTGTTTTTTATTGATGAGCATAAGTTCTGTAAATGGAGTTTTTGCTAGTGCTGTATTGAATCAAATCCAGCAATTATCCTACAATAAAAAAACAAGCTTTCTGACATTCCATATAAAGGGACAGCCAGAGTATGAAATTTTTGAAAATTTGGCAAAACGAGTTTTAGTAATTCGGTTTCGGAATGCTAAGGTAAACCCAAATCTTTATAACAATTTGAAGCAAGATAATGTTCTTGGAAGAAGTGATCTTCAAATGATTTCTACCAAAGGTTACAGCATTACTCCTTATGTAATAAGTAAACTTCGGATCAAAATTTTGGCGAAACACTTACATTTAAAAAATCGTTTTAAAGGTGAGATTGCAAAATATGAGTATCCATTCCTGAAATATGTCCAAGAGAAGGCAGGCATAACAGAGGAAGACACAGTTAAAAAAGTAAATGAATTAAAGAAAAAAAAGTATTTAAGTAGAAAACAATTTTATACTGCAATTGAAGAAAAATTAGGAATTCAAGGGGCATTTAAATTTCGATATGCTCTGTTAGTTTACTCCCTTGCAAAAGTAGAGCAGGAAATTGAGAAAGAAAAAAAATTAATTAATGCTGTAAATGGACTTCAAGGAAAAAAGTTTCTTACTCAAAGTCAATTTCTTTCTGCAATTCAGAAAAAAGTTGGATATACACAAACACAACGATTTAAGAGTACATTATTAAAGTTTGGTCATTTCCAAAATGAATTTGCAATTACAGTTCGTACAAAATCAAAAAATACAATCTACAAATTGTTGCCACAAAAAAAATCATTAGGAAAATTAGTTTTTCGTTTTTATCGTGAAACTTTACATGACAATCAAAAAACATTTATTACTCGAATTACAAGAGATTCAAAAAGACGAAATGATCGCTTTGAGATCAGTTTAACTCGAAAAGTACAGTATGAAATTCGAGAGATATATCAACCAAAGTATCAAGTTCAAGTGAAATTTCTTAATACAATGTTACCTGGAGATATTGCACTTCCTCGATACTCTTCAAGGCAAGTTCGTTCTATAGAAACAAGTCAAAAAAGTGGACATTTGGTGCTTCATTTGTATCCACGAGGAAAGAAAGGATTAAAGATCAAAGATAATTTTCAAAAAAATCCATTGCGACTTATTTTAGATATTCAAAGTAGTAAAAGAAAAAGTAAAAAAACAATTACTGAATCTTTATTAAAAAGCACAAAAGTTCAGAAGAAAAATGAAAAAAAATTACAACTTGAAGCACGGCTTAAGGCTTTAACTGCAAACGCAGAGAAGATTTTTCGACGAGGACAAGTAACAAAAGCATCACAACTTTTTAAGCAAGTGTATCGAATGGCTCCAAAAAATGAAATTGGAGTAAAAGCCAGATTTCGAGCCGCAGATGCATATTATCATCGTCAAGTTCATACCAAAAAAGCGACAGGATATTATTTTGTTATTCAGGAGTATGAAGCCGCAATGGATGCAGCAGAAATTGCTGGTTTAACGATGGATGATACAACAAGAGCTATTTTCAATATTGGAAAAAGTTACCTTGCATTAGAATATTATGATGAATCTCTTCGAGAATTTTCTAAAATTTTGAGGAAGTATCCAAAATCAAAATTTGCAGAAGAATCAACATTCCACCAAGGAATTATTCAATTCAATCGTGGAAAATATGAAGAATCAACCGTAATTTTAAAACAATTTCAAAAAAAATATAAGGATTCTCGGCTTTACCCTATTGCTCTTTATAAGTATGGAGAGGCATCTTTTTACTTAAAGCGTTATAAGTTAGCAAAAGATCTTTTTGATCAAGCTCGAAGTCTAAATACAAGTTATTTAAAGCACGCTCCTAAATTGATGTTTAATATGGGAGAAGCTTATTTTGAAAATGAAGATTATGATACTGCTCGTAGTATTTATGAGGACTTAATTGCTTCTTTTCCTCGTGAAACATTTAGTAATTTTGTTGCAATTCGAATTGGTGATATGCTTCGGAAAGTAGGAAAAGATGAAGATGCAATCAAGGCTTATGAGAAAGCGATTAATACTTATCCAAAAGAATCTTGGTTAATTGGTAAGATGAGAATTGCAAATATTTTAGCAAGTCGTCCGAGTGGTGATTCGTATAAAAAAGCAATTCAAGATTATGATCTTGTGATAACAAGGCATCCTTTTTCTTCTCAAGCAAAAGAAGCTGTATTTAGAAAAGCTCTAACATTGAGTTTATTTCGACGTTACCCAGAAGCAATTGAAGCTTTAGATGCATATCAAAAAAAATATCCAAAAGATCAGTATGTACTAAATAAAGCTGTACGAGAGAGAATTCTTGAAAATATTTATGCCTCTATTTATAAAAAATATCTTATAGGGAAGCATTTTGAAACAATTGCTGTTTATGAAAAATATCAAAAACGATTTTTAGATCCACTACCAGCAAATTTACCTTTATTTTTGTTAGGGGATTCTTATTATCAATTAGGATTAGATAAACCATCAGAAAAGTTTTTTAATTTAATCTTGTTGGATAAGAAACATCCTATGGCACCAGTAGCTTTATTAAATAAAGCAAAAATGTATGAAAAAAGAGGGAAATATGCGAAGGCAGAAAGAGCATATAAGGATTTTATTTTAGATTATCCAAATCATATGTATGCTCCAACAGTGCATAAAACGCTTGCTGATATGTTCGTAAAAATGAATCAAATTCAAAAAGCAAAAAAGCATTACGAAAATACAATTTTGGTATATCAAAACCAAGAAAAGAAAAAGCGAGAAAAGCATTGGAATAAGTTTTGTACTTCGCATGTAGTACAGCAACAGTGTAATCCACTGATTCGAGAAGTTGTTCCAAAAACTTATTTTGCATTAGGAAATTTGTATCGAGAACTTGGTTTATATCAAAAGTCAGTTGTGAACTATAAAAAAGTTCTAGATGAATATACTCATCCGATTAATGATCCAAAAGTTGAGAAATATATTTTAAATGCTCAATTTTTAATTGGTGATATGTATTTTGAGTTAGATCAAATTCCACAAGCAATGAAAGCATATCAATCTGCAATTGGTCTTTATCCTAATTCGGAACAAGCACCATGGGCAAAATATCAGATTGGACAGATTTATCGAAAACAAGACAAAAAAAGTATCGCATTGAAAATTTTCACGGAACTTACAGAAGCAGCTAAAAAACAACCAAAAGCTCTTTGGGGAAGATTAGCAAAGCAGAGTAAAAAAGAAATTGAGAATGCAATCCGTTTTGATAAATATTTAAGTCGGAAACCAAGTGCAGCCGCAACTGGTGGATAACTAAAAACGTGATCTACTGATTTTAGACCAAGAGGCGTGTTGGATATTAATGATGTTGATTTAAAAGAAAAAGAATTACTAAGCCATACTTTTAAGGTTTTTAACAATACGATTGAAAAGTTGAGCAGTTATCAAAATACTTTAGAGACTCAAGTTCGTGAATTGAACTCTGAATTATCAATGAAAAATCAAGAGCTAACCAATGTTCTTGAAAGCTTATCGAATGGTCTTATTGTTACTGATTTGCATGGCAAAATCATTACTTTTAATCGTTGTGCAAGTGCCATTACTGATGTTCCTAAAGATATGGCAATTGGAAAAAATATTAATGTGTTATTCAAATCTAATGTATTGCCTAAGCCATTAGATGTAAGTGGTTTAACTCAAGTCTCTGAAAATTTTCGTCGTCAATTTACCTATGTTAAATCAACAGGCGAAAAGGTTATTTTTGAGTCAACCACAACCCTAATGAAATCTGATCAAGATGAGTTATTAGGACTCATTGTTAATTTAAATGATATTACAATGCTTAAGCGTCTTGAAGAAGAAGCAGAGCGTAAAAATCGTTTAACTGCAATGGGTGAGATTGCGGCAAATATGGCTCATGAGATTCGAAATCCTTTAGGAAGTATTGAAATCTTTGTTTCTTTGCTTAAGATGGATTTGGCCGATGATCCTGAGCAAGAAGAGTTATTAAATCATATCTCATCTGCAACACGAAGTATGAATCATCTTATTTCTAACTTGTTAGAGTATACAAAGCCTCGACCGATTGTGATGGTGGAGATGGATATTCACCAAATAGTTGGTGATCTAGTTGACTTCTCTCGTCATATTGCAACACAACGAGAAATCGAAATTGACACTCAATTTATTGCAAACAATCATATAGTTCGAGGAGATTTAGAGCTATTCAAACAGATTTTTCATAATCTTTTTGTGAATGCGACTCAGGCAATGGTTGATGGTGGAAAAGTAACCATCGTGATTGATAATATAATGGAAAGTGATCCTAAACAGTTAAAAAGGTATCAACGGCCAATGAATGAATCTCAAGAACCAATTGAGTTATTGCGATTGTCTTTGACTGATACAGGTGCAGGAATGCCAGAAGATGTAAAACGAAAAATCTTTGATCCGTTCTTTACTACAAAAGAGCGTGGAACAGGTTTAGGAATGTCCATTGTGAGTAATATTATAGATTCTCACAATGGTGCAATTATGATTGATTCAGAGTTAGATGTAGGAACAACTGTCACTATTCAACTTCCTGCTGTTCAGGAGTATCAAGAGATCGATTTTCTGGAAGAGGATGTGTAAGAATCTGATATTTCTCTACAGGTTTTCCTTGAATCAGGTGTTCTTGAATAATGAGTTCAAGAACATCTGGTGTACAGGAATGATACCACACACCTTCAGGATAAACGACAGCAATAGGACCTTGCATGCAAACTTGTAAGCAGTTAGCTTTTGTACGGAAAACTCCTCCATCATTTACTAGCTTTAAATCTCGCAATCGTTTTTTTAAGTAATTCCAAGATTCTAAAGTCTTCTCTCGTTTACAACACTTATCCTTTGTTTGATCACAGCAGAGAAGAATATGGCGTTGAATTTTAGGAATCCCTAGTTTTTCAACAATATTCTGAAATGATTGATCCATTAAAATCTCCGAGGGAATACGCTTAAACTGTTTCTAATTTTCCAAGCTCAATTTTTGGACAAACATCCATGATGATTGGAATTTCAGCTTGAGCAATTTTTTCTTCAAATTCTTCAGATACAACTCCAATTTGACACCACACAAGTTTAGGCTGAATTCGAATAATTTCATCAACAAAACTCATTAATTTTGCAGGATTTACAAATAAATCAATCCAATCAATTTGGTTCGGTTGAATTTCTTGTAAACTAGCAATGCTTGTTTCTCCTAAAATTTCCTTATGAATTGGATTGATTGGAGTGATTTTGTAGTTTTCTTGTTGTAAAAACTTACCTACACGATAGCTAGGTCTTTCTTCTTTTGGAGATAAACCAACAATAGCAACTTTTGGATGGTTTTGAATAATTTCAACTGCTTCTTCTGTAGTAATCATAAAATAATATTGTGTTAGTATTTTGAACTTATTCGTGATTTTTTTTAAAAAAAGGGATGCTACTCTAAATCTCAATTTAATTCTATTAAAATTGAGATTTGATAATGAAGAAAGATGTTAAAATCTTAGAATTAAGTTTTTTCAAAAGAGGCTATGATTGAAACTTTTTTTGAATATCGTGAAGAATATGTTTATCAAAAAGATTACTAATGGATTCTCGAATTACAAATGCACTTTGCTTTGTATAACCACCTGAAAGCAACATTGAAATTGGTATTTTTTGTTTAAGAGCAGTTCTAAAGACAAACTCATCACGATAGGTAATTCCTTCTCCTGATATTTGCATTCCACCTACAAAATCTCCTTTTAAAATATCGGTTCCAGCATTATAGATAATTAAATCTGGAGATACTTCATGAATTGCTTTTGGAAGATTTGCCTCTAGAATTGCTAGGTAGTCATCCTCACTAATGGAGGGATCAATCGGAAAATTATAGTCAATTGCTGAATGTGAATCGTAATCTTGGGGATAAATTAGTTTATTATAAATATCAAAAATATGAACCCGAGGATCATCAGCAAGAATTTCAGCATATCCATTTCCTTGATGTGCATCCAAATCAAGAACTAAAACACGAGCTTTTGGATTCTTCTTTAAAAATTGCTGAATAGCTAAAGGGATATCTGCAAAAAAACAAAATCCACCTCCACAATGAGCTTTTGCATGGTGATAACCACCAGACAGATTAATGCTCCATCCATATTGTTCTGTTGCGAGTTTAACAGATAATATTGTTCCTGCTGTTCCATATCGCATTGGAGTAAGTAAATGCTTTTGAAGCATCGAATTAGAAAGCATCGATAGGAATTGCAGTTCTGTAATTTGAGCAATTGTTGTTGGAATATTTAGGTCTTCAAGATAGTCAGGAGTATGAATTTCTAATAATTCATCATCAGTAATTTTTGTTGGTTCATAACATTGTTCTGTTGAAAAATAATTTTTTTCAACTAAAGATTGATGAACATTTCCATATTTTTTACTATCAAAAGGATGAAACTTCTCTAAACCTAAAAAGCTGATATTATAATGACTTGTATATATAATAGGGAGTTTCTGATTTGCAGTACTGCTCATAATTTTATTGGATACAATGCTTGTAAATAATGGTGCTAAAATCCATTTTGGAAAACTGTATTTTATTTTAAAGACTAAATCAAATTAGTAATTCAAAACACTTGAATAGTTTATTGGATATGTATTTAGCAGGTCGTAAGTTAAAGTTCTGATAGATAAATTAAGACTTTTCAGAAAAATATTATTTGTGATTTTTTTTATTAGAGTTATTTTTTTTTTTAATTGAAGAATCTTGAATACTTTTATGGTGTTCTTCTTTTTTTTCTAAAATATTTTTAGTTTGATCTTCTTTTTTACCTTCTAAGCCAGTGGTAACTCCTCCAAATCCGAAAAAAGCGAGAATACCAGCAAGAACTCCCCATACAAATAGGCCACGACGTAAAAGGTAAAATGATAGAAATGAAAATAGAATTAAAAAAAGACCACCAGTAATAAAATCAAACCAAGAGTGAACTTGAAGCTTTTTTTTCTGTTTTTCCTCAAGAGTGCCACGTACTTCATGTTCAATTTTTTCAATTTCATTTCTTGAAACATTTGTCATATCTTCAAGAACTTGAAAATTAGCTTCTTTTTCATCATCAAAATGATGTTGTTGTTGTCTTTCTTTATCTTTTTCTAAAACTCGTTTTCGAATTTCATCTAAAATTTTTTGTTCAAGTTCTTCTTGATCAATCTTCATTATTTTATCTTGAATAAAATTTTTGTAATTTAAAGGCTGGTTTCTTATATCATAATCAAATTTTTGCTGAAATCAAATTTTTACTTTTCATCTACTAGGAGATTTTAATGCTTGGTTCTATCGCAGGTGATGTGATTGGTTCGATTTATGAGTTAAGACGAAATCAAACAAAAAAAGTAGACTTTCCACTATTTCATGAAAAAAGTTGTTTTACAGATGATACCATTTTAACCATTGCTATTGCAAAATCAATTTTAATGAATATTCCTTATGTTGATACTATTAAAGAGTTAGGGCGTAAATATCCAAAAGCTGGATATGGTGGATTCTTTAAAAAATGGTTATTTTCTAATTCTATAGAAGGTTATGGCAGTTATGGGAATGGTTCTGCAATGCGGGTGAGTCCTATTGGTTTTGCTTTTGATGATATTGATACTGTTCTTTTAGAAGCAAAAAAGAGTGCAGAAGTAACCCATAATCATCCTGAAGGAATTAAAGGTGCTCAAGCGATTGCTCTTGCGATTTTATTGGCTCGTCAGAAAAAAAGTAAATCAGAAATTCAGGCTGAGATTGAAACTCGTTTTCATTACGATTTAAAACGAAAAATTGATGATATTCGACCTGATTATTATTTTGATTCTAGTTGTCAAGGTTCTGTACCTGAATCCATTATTGCTTTTCTTGAATCAACTGATGTTGAAAGTGCAATAAGACTGGCTGTTTCTATAGGAGGTGATGCTGATACTCAGGCGTGTATGGCTGGTGGGATTGCTCAAGCATATTATGGAAAGATTCCTAAAATGATTGTAGATCCTGTTAAAAAATCTTTGACTCCAGATTTGCTTGAAATTCTAACTGCATTTGAGAAAAAATTTAGTCTTGTATATTCCTAATCAAAGGAATTTGACGCACTGAATTGAATTCAGTAGTGCAATTATTAATCAGGGGACACTATAATCAGGGGACACGAGACTTTCACTATAATCAGGGGACACGAGACTTTAATCAGCGGACATGAGACTTAATTATCAATGCAGTTAGTAATTAAGTCTCGTGTCCCCTGAATTGTTTAGTAATTAAGTCTCGTGTCCCCTGAATTGTTAAAGTCTCGTGTCCCCTGAATTGTTTAGTAATTAAGTCTCGTGTCCCCTGAATTGTTTAAAACATCATCTTTGGATTCCTCTAAAACACATTCTAAACGACGAAGCAAGGTAAAGGGTAAAATGATTCTTCCATATTGACTCTGTTTAAAGTCTCCTCGCAGTAGATCAGCAAGAGTCCAAATATAAGAGGCAAGATTGTTTGTTTTTTGTGACATATTCTATTTTTCCTGACTTTATGCTTTTGAGTATCAAAAATCATTAAAGATTGATCCTTGGCTTTGTTCTAGAGGTGGGAGGCTTCTTTTGTCTATG